>QKIH01000030.1 GCA_003249645.1 Desulfobulbaceae bacterium
CAGCAGTGAAAATGTGTTGAAAAATACCTCTCCATTCCAGCTAAGACAAATTACGATCAAAAGATATATGGCAAGCGCAATTCCTATTGCTTTGATCAGATCATAATGCAGGGACGGACTTTTGGTTGAAAGATAGCCATAGACACCAAAAGATGATTGAAATGTGTCACTGAGCCAATGGTACTGACCCATGAGGCAATTGATTGAGACACCACGTTTTTTAAGAGAAAGAGAAAAGTTTTGTTTTTCAATCGGGGTACTTGGTTTGAAACGTTCTCTTGCATGTACCTCGACCATTTCATTGATTTTCTGGCATCGATTGAAACCGTTGACGTACTGATGGGTCCCGATAACTCCAATGACCACTGTGCCTGATAGCATAAGTATTGTGAAAAATCTGATGACCATCTGACGGTTGAGTTCAAGGGTGTCACGGTTATAAAGATAACGGAAAATGAGAAAACAGAGTGCAAAAGCTATAAAGGGATAAAAATTAAGTTTCGAGAGCCAGAAAAGTGACAGGAGTATGGTCGGATAGAGCATGAAAAAATAGTTGCTGGTGACCATGGGCCTTCTGAGTGAGCGATAAAAGATGCTGTCGGGTTTTACCAGTTCATGGGCTATGAGAAAGCAGATAAAGACAGCAAATGAGTCAGAATTACTATAACTGAAGATATACCAGATTTGTGGCGAAATGAGCAGCGGCAGAGCAAGGATCCTGGCGTAAAAACTGTTGATCGTCATGATCAGAATGATTGTCAGCATCAGGATGTTAACCATTCGTGCCGATACCAGCGGACTCGGAAAATCATAGATTATTGAAATCAGTCTCTCGATCTTGCCGGAAATAAAATAATAAATTTCATAATTATTTAATCTTGAGAATCCATAGTTACTATAGGTGTCTCTTATCTCCGGATTATCAGCGGCAGGAGGTAACCAATGGTTCTGGTAATATGCTGAGGCTGCAACATGGACATATTCATCCGGGTGGGCATTGTGCGTTGTCAGAATACACATGGTAAGAGCAGCTATGGTAAATGCAGCAAGAAAGATTGGGACAAAATTATACTGTTCGGCAGCTTTTAGGGTAGCTCGAAGCAACAAAACAGAAACCGCAAATACCAGCAAAAGCTGAAAACTTATTTCAAACCAGTTTGCCGTACTTTTTTGTATCTGCGGCTGATATTCAAAAAACGGATCTTTTCCGGAGGCTGTAAATTTGAGTTCGTCATTAGATACTGTAACATCCTGTATCTGTTTGTTCGGGTTTAATTGGCTGAAATCATCTGATGTTCTCAGGGTGATAGTTTGAAATCCCTGTTGTTTTAATTTGATGTATCGTATGGTTACGGGACCTTTTGAGTTCTGTGGATCTATTCTCAACGAATGGATTTTGTTGAGATTTTCAAGAATAATGCTGTAATAGTGCTTTTTAGGATGGACAAAAACTGTGGACATTCTATTTTCAGAGAAGCCTTCTTTTGCGTCAGCCCAGAAAACTTGCATATAACTGGGTGACGATACCTCAAGCTCAAGTTCTATTTTGCCTCTATCAATGATGAGATGATAAAAGATAAAACAGAATATTAGCGAGATGATATAAATCTGAATATGCTTGAGGCTGGTTTTATCCATTAAAGTTCCACAAAAGCATTTGTTCTAATAAAAGTAACCTTGAGCACAAAGGAAAAGAGGTTGATGCAAGTAGTTTTATGTTTAGAACCCTACAACGATTGAATAAATTATGCTACTTCGAAAAATCGCCTGACGAAATATAACTGTTAATTTTTTACAGCTTTTGGATTCCTGAAAGGTGATATAATATTACGATAAAGTTCAGAGTTAAGTGTAATGTGTGTTATCAGATGGTTTCGAACATGGACTCGATGAAAGAAATTGCACTGTATTTGTAAGAAAAGATAAGGTTATGCCATTTTGTTGCTCATCCGAAAAAATTGTAACAAGCTGAAAATTTAACAGGGGGAGACAATATGAACCGTACAATAAGACAGATTTTTTCAGGGCAGAAGGTATTGGAAGGAGCAGGTGTAAAACTTCGCAGAATATTCGGATTTGCCAATCCGGAACTGTTTGACCCGTTCTTGCTTTTTGATGATTTCAGTTCTGAAAATCGCCAGGATTTTATCAAAGGGTTCCCGTGGCATCCTCATCGCGGTATTGAAACTATCACTTACGTGCTGAAAGGTGATGTGGAGCATGGTGACAGTCTTGGCAATAAAGGTGTGATTTCTACAGGTGAGGTCCAGTGGATGACAGCCGGCAGCGGAATAATCCACCAGGAGATGCCTATTGGTGATTCCGCGGGTGCATTGACAGGGTTCCAGCTGTGGGCGAATCTGCCGGCATCGCATAAGATGATGATTCCGCGGTATAGAAGTATCACCCCTGCCGATATTCCAGTGTTAACACGCAATGACAAGACAGTTATCAAGGTTGTTGCCGGCAGTATCGACGGTGTAAGAGGGCCTGTTGATGATGTTATCATCGATCCGGAATATATGGATATCGCAGTCGAAGCAGAGGTTGAATTTACCCATGCAACCCATAACGGGTATACTGTTTTCATTTATTGTATTGAAGGGACAGCCTCAATCGGGGAAAACACTGTTGAAGCGGGTCAGCTGGTTCTGTTTAACGACGGTAATGCAATGTCCTTGGCAGCCGGCAGCAATGGTGTTCGTTTTCTCTTCTGCTCAGGAAAGCCTCTTCATGAATCGATAGCCTGGCGTGGTCCGATAGTGATGAATACTGATGAAGAGCTTGACCTTGCCTTCGCGGAACTGCAGCAGGATACTTTTATCAAACATAGAATTTAAGATCATATCCCTAGCAGTTTCTAATAGAACATAAGAGATTGGGGAACCTGGAAGAACGGTTCCCCAATCTTTGAAAAGCGCGCCTGAGGATCATGTTTTGAATTTGTTCACTATATTCTCCAGGCCAAGGGCCATATTCTCAAGTTGGTGAACACTCTCATACAGTTTTTGACTGCTCGAAGAGATTGTACAAGCAGCCTTGTTGACTTCTGTCAGGTCTCTGTCAATGTCTGATGACATATGACTGCTCTCCACAACTTTTGAATTGATATCGTTTATTCTTTGAGCGGCCTTGCTGATATTGCTCGATATTTCACTTGTTGCTATAGATTGTTCTGATACCGATTCCGATACCATCTGGTTTATCTGATTAATCTCGGTAATCACCCCTGTCATATTGCTGATTTCAACAAGAGTGGAATTGACCGCAATCTGCACGTTACTGATCTGTTGTTTTATTTCCTTTGTCGCAGATGCTGTCTGGAAGGACAGGTCCTTAATTTCCTGGGCTACAATTGCAAAGCCTTTGCCTGCTTCACCGGCCCGTGCTGCCTCAATGGTTGCATTGAGCGCAAGCAGGTTGGTCTGATCTGAGATCTCAGCAATCGTTTCGGTTACTTTTCCAATATCTTCTGCTACTATTTTAAGTTTTTCAACCTGGAGTGATGCACGTTCTGACTGTTTTTCACCTTCTTCAGAAACCCGTTTGGCTGAGTTGCTGTTGTTGGATATTTCGGCCAGCGTTGAATTCATCTCTTCTGTTGCTGAAGCCATGATGGAGATGTTGGCTGAGGCCTCCTCCATAGCTTTTGCAATAGATGTCATATTATCATTCATCACAGCACTGGAATTTGAGACGTTGCCGGTTTTCTCAGAAGTAACAGTCGAGGTTTCGGACATTGACTGGGAAATTTCGGCAAGATTGACAGATGCGCTGTTTATCAGGGTGGTATCGCCGGAGATTCTTTTTATTAATTTCTGCAGGTTCCCAATAAACTGATTGAAGTTATTGACCAGTTCACCTATTTCGTCATTATTTTTGGAAAACAGGCGCTTGGTGAGATCGGCAT
>QKIH01000112.1 GCA_003249645.1 Desulfobulbaceae bacterium
TCAACGAACGAAGACATTGAGGACATACGCGAGAGAATAAAGGACATTCCGGGCGCCAAACTGACCATTGCCAAGGAAGAAGAAGGTCCGCCTACCGGCGCCCCGATCAATATCGAGATTGCCGGCGACAACTTTCAGGTTCTAGGTTACATCGCCAAACAGATTCGTGACAAAGCATCTTCCATTCCATACGTCAAGGATGTACGCGACAACTACATCGAAGCAATACCTTCCGTTCAGGTAACAGTGGATAAGCAGAAAGCAGCCCTGTTCGGTCTTACCACCGACATGATCGGTTTTTCTCTGAAAAGTGCCTACAACGGCCTTGAGGTTTCATCATTTCGTGAAAAGGACGAAGATTACGACATTACGGTTCAACTGCAGAAATCTGATCGTGAAGTAGTCGATGTCCTGCACGAACTCATTCTACCGGCACCAACCGGCCAGCTCGTTCCGCTCTCAACCATTGCCACCATCTCTTTTGTCGGCTCCATGGGCGATATCAATCGTATCAATAACGAACGCGTAGTCACCGTAAAGGCCAACGTTGATGAAGAAAAAATCCCGGGAGCCGTTGCCAGGGCCCAGGCCGAGAAACTGCTGGAAAGCTATGATCTTCCCCCAGGATACAAGATTACCTTTACCGGTGAGAATGAATTTCAACAGGAAAGCCAGGATTTTCTCTCAAAAGCCTTCCTCGTTGCCCTGCTGTTGATCTTCCTTATTCTGGTGGCCATGTTCAATTCAGTGGGACAACCGTTTATTATTATGACCTCGGTTATCCTCTCACTCGGCGGCGCCTTTCTGGGCCTTGCTTTGTTCAAGGCGCCATTCGGCATCGTTATGACCGGTGTCGGTGTCATTTCTCTTGCCGGAGTTGTAGTAAACAATGCAATCGTTTTAATTGATTATACCAACAAGCTGCGCGAAAGAGGATACGCCTTGAAAGATGCGGTTATCTTTGCCGGCGCAACCAGACTTCGTCCGGTATTGCTGACTGCGGTCACAACAATTCTCGGACTTGTACCGATGGTTACCGGTGTGAGCTTTGATTTTCACAGCTGGACAATCTCCTGGGTCAGTGAGTCAAGTCAGTGGTGGAACTCAATGGCAATCGTTGTGATATTCGGTCTGGTCATCGCTACCTTCCTTACCCTGGTGGTTGTTCCGACACTTTATTACCTTTTCGATACCACCGGCAGTTTCATGGCAAGGTTTTCTGCAAAAATTCACCGACTCTACTGGAAACCGTATCCATATCTCTCCGGTGAAAAGAAGTGGGACTCGTCAAAAAAATAATCGCACGCCCCACTGCAGCACCCCTCACCATAAACAAACAAAAGGAACCATAATTCCACACCTTAGCGGAATTATGGTTCCTTTTGTCATATCATCATCTAAGTTCCTGTTTTTTATAGTGCAACCCTTGTGCTTTATATTTCTATATTATAAGATTTTTTTAGTCGCACCTTTTCCACAGAAGATATACGCCGGCAAAACAGTATTAACTACCCCATAATGAACAGAAACGAGACATATCTTAAAATTCGCGCAACCAGGAAGCTGCCTACACCATCCAGGGTTGCTCTGGAGGTTATGCATCTTTGCCACGGTAATGAAGCAGGCATTGATGAAATCGCAGACATCATCCAGACCGACCCGGCTCTTTCTGCCGAACTGCTGAAATATGTCAATACCGGTATTTCTTCTCCCAGTCCTGTTCTTTCAATTCGCAAGGCTGCAGTAAAAGTCGGCATGAAATCGCTTGTAAATCTTGCGCTTGGCTTTTCACTTCTCTCCCATAACAAGGAAGGAAGATGTTCTGTCTTCGATTACGGCAAATTCTGGTCATCTTCGCTGGCAAGAGCCATCTCTGCCAAGAATATTGCCAACGCCTGTTCGTCATATAACGGCGATGAATTGTTCACCTGTGGTCTTCTTGCCGACATCGGCCAGCTCGCTTTCGCAACAGTTTTTCCCGATCAATATGGTGATCTCCTGGCAAAAAACGAAGGCAAACAGACCTGCCAGGCTGATGAGCTGAAGGTGTTCGGCATCACCTGTGCAGAACTGACCACCGAACTTCTTATTGATTGGGGTTTTCCCGAAGATTTTGCCATCGCCTGCGGCATCCATTACCAGAATCTGGACAACTCGGAGCTTCATGACGAAATACTCTATATTGCCCGGCTTCTTCAGCTTGCAAACAATATCGCGGATATCTGTCAGCATATCTGTCCGCAGCCTGCCAAGCTGACTCAGGTTGAAGAAAAATCGGAACAATTCGGTATTACATATGACGCATTCAGCGCAATCTTTGACCTGATCGTAACAGAACTCAAACAGTGTGGAGAGAAATTTCAGATACCGGTCAAACCAAGTCTCTTCTATCAGGAGATTAAACGTCATGCCTTTATAGGCGAAGATTCTGATTGCAACCAGGCAAACCCTCTCAGAATTCTTGTCGCCGATGATGATCCGATCACGATACTCAACTTCGTCAAACTTTTTTCCGCAAGAGGGCACGAGGTGCTCACCGCAGAAAACGGCGAAGAAGCCCTTCGTCTCTGCCATGAAGCAGAGCCTCATCTGTTGATTACAGACTGGAGAATGCCGAAGCTCTCCGGGATAGAACTGTGTAAAACTTTAAGAAACAACCCGGTAACCCAGCATATCTATATCATCATGGTGACGGCAGTTGAAGATGATGATGAAATTGTGCAGGCCTTTGATTCCGGAGCAGACGATTATGTCGTCAAACCGTTCACCCCGAAAATCCTTGAAGCACGTATTCATGGCGGCGAACGTGTCATCCGATATCAGAAAGCATTGCAGCGGGACAGGGAAATCATCCAGCGTTACGCCGAGCAGCTCACTTCTGCCAATCACCGGTTACAGGCCATGGCAATGACCGATGCCCTTACCGGCCTTCCTAATCGACGATACGCTATGGAAAGAATGAATGAAGCAGTCAAGGAGGCAGTCCGGCATAAAGAGCCGCTGAGCTGCATCATGATGGATATTGATGCTTTTAAAGCCATTAATGACAATTACGGTCATCACACCGGCGATATAGTATTGAAAGAGATTGCAGCGATCCTGCTGCATGCCGCCAGAGAATATGACACCATCTGCCGCATGGGCGGTGAAGAGTTTCTTATTATCAGCTCAAGAAACACCGCAGAAACCACCCGCATCTTTGCAGAACGCCTTCGAGGCGACATTGAAAAACATTCAATGATAATGGACGATCACACAATCAACATCACGGCAAGTTTCGGTGTTGCGCAATGGCAGAACGACTATGACAGGAGTGAACAGCTGGTGAGACAGGCAGACCGTGCCATGTATAGAGCCAAACAAACCGGGAAAAACAGGGTGGAGGTTATATGAGCACAGACAACAGTCATGTCACCATCCTCACCATTGACGACGAACCCATTGTCCGCCAGAGTTTTCGCCTGTTTCTCGAAGACCTTAACTTCAATGTCATAGAAGCTGAAAGCGGAGCATCCGGCATTGATATATTTATGGAACAGCAGCCGGATCTTGTATTGGTTGATCTGAATATGCCGTATATGGACGGGCTTGAAGTGCTTGAAGTTTTACGTGCTCGAGCACCGGAGACTCCTTTTATCGTCATATCAGGAACTGGCAGAGTATCCGACATCGCCCAGGCCTTGCGACTCGGGGCATGGGATTATCTTTTCAAGCCGATCCATGACCTCACCGTTCTTGAACATGCCATCAGCCGTTCCCTTGAACGAGCAAGTCTTCTTCGAGAGAAAAAACAGTATCAGGAGCAGCTTGAGCAACAGGTGTTGAGCCGTACCGAGCAGCTTCGAGCCAGTGAAGAAAAATACCGGCTGATTTTTGAAAACCTGCAGGACGTCTATTTTGAAACATCAATGGATGGGACAATTCTCGAAATCAGTCCATCAATTACCAGGACATCACTATATTCCCGTGAAGATCTCATCGGCACCAAAACAATCGACCTCTACCCCGATGAGACAGAACGATCCAGAATGCTTGAGATTATCCAACAGGAAGGCTTCGTTGAACAGTTTGAGATAGCTCTTCGGGATAAGAACGGGAATATGGTTCCGTGCTCAATTACTGTCAAAACTATTGCCGGTCATGACCAGCAGCCGGTGAAGCTCAGCGGCACCATAAGAAACATCTCGGATAAAAAGCGCACCGAAGCGGCACTGGTAGAAAGCGAAAAACAGTATCGGAGTCTTGTCTCAAATATTCCTGTCGGCCTGTTTCGTTACCGCATTGAAGACGGCGGCGGCTATATAACTGCCAATGAAGCATTGGCAAAAATACTGGGCTATCAATCTGTTGAGGAATTGATGGCAACCCATCCCGATGATCTTTACGTTAACCTTGAAGATAAAGAGCAGCTGTTTACCAATCTGCTGAAAGAGGGCAAAGTCCTTTCAACAGAACTGCTGGTCCGAAGAAAAGACGGCCAGCAGATATGGACCTCGATCAGTGCCTACGTCTTCAAACAGGAAAACGGCCAGATCGAATACATCGATACCATGCTTGAAGACATCTCACTGCGCAAAGACGCCGAGGAAACGATCAAGCATCTGTCCTATTATGATTTCCTGACCGAACTGCCCAACCGGACCATGTTTCTTTATCGACTAAAACAGACTCTGGCAAGCTCAAGAAGAAATGACAATTACAGCGGCACCATTATCATTGACCTTGACCGCTTCAAGGTAATAAATGAAGCTCTTGGCCATAATCTTGGCGATGTTTTTCTCCAGCATGTAGCAAGACGACTGGTGTCACTGACCCGTGACGAAGACACCGTCGCCAGAATAGGCGGCGATGAGTTTGCTATCATCTTCACCGAGCTCTCTTCCTCACTGGAGGACGCAGGACGTTTTGTTCAGCATATAGCTGAAAAAATACGTGAGGAGCTGGCAAAACCGTTTTATGTCGACGGTCATGAGCTCTTCATTACGGCAAGTATCGGCATCGCAATGTTTCCGACTACCGATGACGGTGCCGAGACCATTCTTACTCATGCTGCAACGGCGGTAAACAAGATCAAAGAGCAGGAAAGAAACGCCTGTCTTTTCTATCTTCCGGACATGCAGCAGGCCATCAATAAACGTATCAACCTCGAAAAAGAGCTGCGCTCAGCCATAGGAAAAGAAGAATTCAAACTCTTTTTCCAGCCTCAGGTTGATTATTCCGGCAATATCATAGGTGCCGAGGCTCTTATCAGGTGGATTCATCCGGTAAAAGGCGTCATCAGTCCGAATGATTTTATCTCCATTGCAGAAGAGACCGGCCTCATTATCCCGATAGGAGACTGGGTTATACAAACAGCCTGTAACTACATCAGGAACTGGCTTGCCCAGGGTTGTATCAACCGTCTAAAATACGTCTCAATCAATGTCAGTCCCAAACAGTTCCGTCAGGAGGGATTCACCGGCAGTGTCACCAGACATCTTGACAAATCCGGCATTCCGCCGTCACTTCTGTCGATAGAGATTACAGAAGGTGTTGCGATAAATGATCTTGAAGACACTGCCGCCAAAATGAGCTTCCTGAAAAAACATGGAATAAGCTTCTCAATCGATGACTTCGGCACCGGATATTCGGCCTTGTCGTATCTCAACCGACTGCCTATTGACCAACTGAAGATAGACCGTTCTTTTGTCACAGGTGTCGCCGAAGGATCGGCGTCAGCCTCCATTGTCTCAACCATAATCGTCATGGCTAAAAGCATGGGATTCAGTGTCGTTGCAGAAGGTGTTGAAACAAGAGAAGAGCTCGATTTCCTTTTCAAGAAAGAGTGCCGCATCTTCCAGGGATACTATTACAGCCCTCCGGTTCCGGCAGAAAAATTTGAAGAACTCCTGATAAAAAATCGGGGTTGAGATCGTCCCAAAATCGTAGAAGCTTAATAATCCACTTCCAGAGATTCCAGATAGGACTGCAAAGAGATACAGAGCTGTGAACACTCCTGCTGCAGTTCTGCCAGCAGTTGATTAGCACCGGAAAGGTCATTTGTTTTTCCTTTCAGCTCAATTTTTTTGGCTAGCAGAATAAGCGGCTGGGCACAGAAATGATTCACAGCTCCTTTAAAAGCGTGCGCCGTTTCATTAACGGCCGCAGCATCGCCAAGCTGCAGGGCATCTTCGATACGATCAACCATCATTTCGGCACGCTCCAGAAATAGATGCATCATCTGGGTAAGCAGTTCCTCATCGCCTCCAACCAGCTTAAGTGCCTGGTCAATATCCCACAGATTCGCATAATCACGCTCATCTGAGTTTGAGACGTCTTCCAGATCGTGTTCAAGGATGTATTCTTTGAACCAGGGCTTCAGCCTGGCATAGAGGCTATCAGGTTTTATTGGTTTTGATATAAAATCATCCATCCCGATGGCAAGACACTTTTCTTTTGCACTTTCCATGGCGTTTGCAGTCATGGCAATAATCGGAACCATTTTTTTCTGGTTTTTGTTTTCCCAGGTTCTGATCATTTCAGTTGCCTTATATCCGCTCATTTCCGGCATCTGAATATCCATCAGAATGAGATCATAACTGTGCTGTTTGACCATTTTTACAGCGTCTTTGCCATTTACCGCCAGATCAACCTCAAGCCCGAATTTCTGCAGGATGGTACACCCTACTTTCTGATTGATAATCTCATCATCAACAAGCAGAACATTCCCCTCAAGCCGGTTATAAAATGTTGCTTCCTTAGCCTGTTTTTTCTCCTCTTTGAGCTGAGCCGCAGCCTTCTGAACGCCGAGAGCTCGATACAGCTGACGTTTTCTTACAGGCTTATAGATTGCCCGGTCAATTCCCGAGTCAGTCGCCTTCTGGCGTTCCAGCATGCCGGAGGTAAGCATAATCATAGTCGGCAGATGGTCGGAATAACTCTGGGAGATTATCGAGGCGAGTTCAAAACCATCCATATAGGGCATATGATGATCTAGAATGATGAGATCGGGATATTCATCTTTCAACGATTTTTTGTTCATTAATTCAAGTACATGACGACCACTCTCGCACATATCGATATTCATGCTTGAACCGGCAAGATAGTGTGACAAAACCATCCTGTTGGTCTCGTTATCATCAACAATAATGCACCAGTTAAACCGTTTATCAATTTCAGCAACGGTTTCTGGAGCCTTCTCCTGCTGTATTTTTACCGGCAGCGTGAACCAGAAAGTTGCTCCAACCCCTGCAGCACTTTCAACGCCAATCTCACCGCCCTGCAGCTCAACCAGCTGTTTACAGACGCTTAGGCCAAGCCCGGTGCCGCCGTATTTTCTGGTCGTAGACCCATCTGCCTGGGTGAATTTCTCAAATAATTTACCGATAACATTGGCGGGAATACCGACACCGGTGTCTCTTACCTGAAACTTTAAGAGCTGTGTTGAGTCATCCTGCTCCAGCAGGCCAACCTGCAAAACGACTTCACCCTGCTCAGTAAACTTTATGGCGTTACTCAAAAGATTGCCAAGAACCTGGCGTAATCTTGTCGGGTCGCCAACCAGTGCAGTGTTGATATGATTCGGCACAAAACTGATTAGATCTGTTCTGCGGCTGTCGATACTATCGACAAAGAGCAGTACAGATTCTTCCATTAATTCGCGAAGATCGAATGGAATCTCTTCAAATTCAACCATTCCGGCTTCGATTTTTGAAAAATCAAGAATGTCGTTAATGACCATCAACAGAGAATCAGCGGAGCGGGAAGCTGTCTCAAGCAGCCTTTTATGTTCTTCGCTCAGCTTCGCTTCCTGCAAGAGGGAAAGCACACCGATCACGCCATTCATCGGCGTTCTGATTTCATGGCTCATATTTGCCAGAAATTCACTTTTTGCATTAGCAGCAGAGAGGGCCTCATCCCTTTTCTGGCGCAGCTCAATGGTTCTTTCGGCAACAACGCTTTCAAGATTGTCACGATGCTCCTGGATTTCATCGTCACGGACAATAATGGCTTCGAGCATGGAATTGAACGATTCTGCCAATTTGCCAACCTCGTCATTCGAGCGGACTTTGACCTTTACATTGTAATCTGCCGTTTCTGTGACCTTGCGTGCTGCATCGGCAAGATCCGCCAGGGTTCTGGAAAGCGGTTTATGGATAAAAGAGGTAAGAAAATAGGTCCAGACAAGAATTCCTGCCATGCTGAGCAGCAAGGTAATACCGAATTCCATGAAATAATCGTGAAGCCGTCCGACTCCGGAGACGATGGAGAGCTTGCCGATACGTCTGTTATCAAAATAAACCGGATAGTTTACATTGATTTTCATCTGCCATTTTTCCCAGACATATCTGGCCCCATCCGGGCCTATTGGGTCCGGGATATCAGTAGAGACCGTATCTGACTTTACATATTGTGCCAGAGCAGAGTGGTCGGGATCAAACAACACCACCTTCTCAATATCGGGGTCATTGCGAAAGACAGAAAGCAGCTCCTGGACAGCCTTTTTATCGTCAGACTTGAGTACATCAGGAGCGACATCTATAATTGTGCGACTTAAAATCTGCAGATTTCTCATCAGAGAATTGCGCACAACTGTCAGGTGGGTAACGCTTGCCAGCACTGAAAAGAAAATCAGTGCCGACGTAGTCACAACCATGACGATAAGCGTAAACTTATATTTGATAGAAAGTTTTGAGAAACTGAACCACATGGAAAAACCCAACATTACCAGAATTTACCCGTTCCATCTGCCCCGGGTGGAAAACAGTAAAAGGTTCAAACCAAAAACCCATTAGCTACTATACCATCTCAGTTTCAAAAGCTGAAATTTTATTGAGACAATTATTCCACAGCAGCTCAGTTTCTATTATCGCATATTAAATCAATCTATTATTTGGCGAGATGATAATATCTGTTCAAATCGAACAATCCCGCCTGAACCGGTTCATCATGTTTGAATCTTGCCTGAAACCAGTCATAAATCTCCCAGAATTTCGGATCAGAACGATTTACCCCAAAACGGCTGAACTTCTTTCTGTAGGCTGCACTGCCGTCATAATTCTTCAGCATCTCAAAAAACTCCGGCAAATCATCAACCTCGACATCAAGGAAATAGTTCGGATAAGAACCGATAAAACCCGGGATAAAATCAGCATTATCTTTCTTCGGATCCAGCTTTAATTCCTCGCCATACATAAATGCGACATTATCATGCCAGCGGTTGATTACAATAGAGACAACCGCATCCTCGCCTTTCGGATTGCGTATCCGGACATAGGCAATATTCGCCTCATGGTCGTCAACATGGGTGAAAAAAGATACCCCGGGTCTTGAAACCGCCTTAAAGGCCTGCAGGTAATCGTTGATGTTATTATATTCACTCGGGATAGATGGATACTGCTGCCCGGTGTAGAGATAGTTTACCTTATCAAAATCGATTTTTGTATCACGCAGGAAATGAAAACGGACAAGTGTTTCAATAAACTCACGCTTCGGCTCATCTGTATGAAAATCAATTCCGGTAGCTATTTCAGGTTTCGGATAGTTTATCCGGCCAAAATAGAGCGTGTTGAGATACCATCCCTCCATCATCTTTTCCCTTTTGTCGATCGGCATGAACTCAAGAAAATTTGATTCCGAATCAATTCGAAGGGCATCCATATACAATCTGGTGGCCAGCTGATGTCCAACGGTGCCATAGATGTCAAAGCCGGCAACCAGTGAATAGAAAACTCTCTCAAACACAGGATAATCAATTACCCAGACGGTTCTCGGTAATGCCCCTAAAACGCCCTTGTGAACAGAGGCTGAATCGAAGTGACGATAGACCGTCAGAATTGGTGCATCATCAGGTTTCCCGCCTCTCCAGATGGCATCGTAGCCGAGACCGTTGTTGTAATATATTGAATAGAGCTTCTCCCGTTCTGCCCTGTACCCGCTTGCTTTCTCGTAGTACGGATTGAGAGCTGCCTGCAGAATGTTAAAGTCGCTCTCCTCCTCATGAGGCATGGCCAGCATACCGGCATAGTGTTTTAAAAATCCGGGAAATTTCGTACTGAGATCATATTCCGGATCCATAAACATTATCCAGAAGTGATCATTGATAACATTTAAGGCAACCTGCCCTTTGCAGACCGGTCCCCGGATGAAATTCATAATGATAAACTGCGCGTTATCAAGCATCCATTGATACCTGCTGCGAGGCGGTATCTGTGCAAAGGCCTTGAATGGGTTGGCACTCATTTTCTTCTCATAACCTACCAGATGAGGTTCTTCATCCCAGGCAGGCTCGATAAAGAGCTGTTTGATTCTGGCAAGTTTTGCGTCGTCGAGTTCAAAAACCATATGCGTCTTGTGGACAATGGTTGAGTGAATGCGTCTGAATCGATAGGAGAAATGTTCCACTCCCGGATCATCATAGGGTCGCACGGACGGAATGATATCAACAGGTTGGGGAGACGCGGTTCTTGATCGGACCAGTTCGTAAAAAGCACCGCTGGCAGTTGAAAATTTTATATGGGCAAGAAAGAGATGCTCATAAAGGTAACGGGCAGTCATACGAGACTTAGGATCAGGAGTATTGAAAAAAGTCTCCCACTTATCCACCTCCATTACATCAAAGGGTGAAATCGAGGTCAGTGCTTTCTGTTCCTCTGCAGTCGGGCCTGCTGCACCCTGCCCAAGCCATCCGGCAATGGTCTTGAATTCTTCATCGGTAAGCGGTGGAAAACCGTACGGCATTCCCTTATTCGGATGTTTTTTCAGATAACCGTCGAGTTCTTCATTGTTTGCAGCACAGGTGAGTTCGTCTGTCTCAGGCCTATAGCTTCCTTCGCTCTTCGGATTTTTCATCTTGTGATCAAGCAGAAACAGCATAAGGCTGTCGTTCAGCCCTCCTTCTGCGCTGTTGTCTGATACGCTGGTGAATCCTTTCTCACGCCACTCCTGGGTTGAATGGGCATCGACAAACAATCGTGTCGGATCCATCGTCTGCAGTCTTGAAGCATTATATACAGCTTCCTTGGTAGCTCCCCGGTCCAATCCTTCAAAGGAACTCAGCTTCAGCTGACAGGGAGAATTATAACAGGAGTGACAGACAACACAGCGGCTGTCCAAAATAGGCTTTACCTGCGAAAGATAACCGATCTTTTCCTGAGGAATATCGATTTTTAGACCTACCGGTGCTTGAGTTGCACAAGAGCTCAGCATCAGAACAGTCAACAGAAGGAGGAGATAGTTGCGCATAGGGTTTCTCTGGGCAGAAGTGATTGTTATATAACGGATATAAGAAAGAATCCATTGTAACCTGTTAGGAATTTTTATCTACCCTAACCTTTCATCTACCTGCCAGAATTCTAAAAAAAACATGACTGAAACAGATTGTATAATCTGATCCGGCATCCCCCCTTCTATCAATCAAAATCCTGCACCTTATCTCCCTTTTCAAGATATGCGGCAACATCTTCACAACTTCCTTCAAAAACAGCAATGAGATGCAAATATTTCAGATAGACAGGATCATCCTGATCAAACTGGGCACCAGCCTGATCGACTATCGCCCTGCCCTGTGCCATAACCTGTGCCAGCTGTTCATGAAGCAGCTTTCTTTTCTGGTGTTTTTCCTTTTCCTCAGTAAGAAGCGGATAAAGTCTTCTGATTGAATATTCAACCAGAGCATCTCGCGGTGTTCCATAACTCCTTGAAATCGCTTCAAGGGTTTCCAGGGTTCTCCTGCTCACCACAAAGGTTTTCGGAACACGGGCCTCATCGAGGTCATCATGATGATATTCTTTGGCGATAGTCTGCAAGGCGACAGTATCATCTATCAGGTGATCAAAGAGCGATTTCTGCTTTATGCCCATCTGGGCAGCGAAAACAGACAATGCGGTGATAGCCTTGTCTGTCAGTTTAAAGGTTGTTCTCACGGACTGTCTGCCCCGCAATCCTGCCATGGAACTTGATGTAAACTGAATAGTTGTAAATCGAAGCCGGGTCATATTCTCTCCTTACTTAATATTACTTTACCAATATAGATAAAATAGTAATATTTGTTTATTGACATGCTTTATTTCATTATTACCATTTACGTCACAGAGGTAAACAGTAAATGTACAAATAACACATAAAGAGAAATAAATAAAAAAGGAGAACACCATGCAACTGACTCAATACACACCAGGATACAGAAAAGTAAACAGCGGTCTTCCCAGCCTTTTTGACGAATTTTTCACCCCGTTCTTTAATCAGGAAGCACTGGTAAAACCGGCATCGAGAAAGGCTCTTGCGGTTGATATTTATGAAAATGACGGCAAGATTGTAATCGAAGCAGAAATTCCGGGTATTGCAAAAGAGGATCTGCGTGTCGACGTAAAAGGCAGACTCCTTACCCTGGGTGGGGAGAGAAAAGATGAAAAAGAGATCAAAGACGAAAATGTTTACAGAAGGGAAAGATCAGTGGGCAAATTCGAACGGACTTTCACCCTTCCTTTTGAGGTGAAGGAGGAACAGGTAACCGCCAGTTACAATAACGGCATCTTAACACTTGAGATCAGCAAACCTGAAGAGCAACAGGTAAAACAGATCAAAATCAACTAACAACAAGCATATAGCACAACCTGCATAACAACCCCTCCTCCATGCCGGGACAGAGAGATACTGTCCCGGCAGCGTTTTTTTTAATATCTGCTGGCAGCACCTCCCTTGAATACTTACAATAGCTGAAAATTAATTTTCAGGGAGAGCCAAATGAGCAGTAATGAAATCGTACAGATTGTCGACAGTGAAAACCGCGAAATAGGAGAAACCACGCGCAAAGAAATGCGAAAAAACAATCTTATCCATCGCGCGACCTATATTCTCGTCTTCAATACCAAAGGAGAACTCTTCGTTCAGAAGAGGACAATGACTAAAGACGTCTTCCCCGGTCATTGGGACATTGCAGCCGGAGGCGTAGTCCTGGCAGGTGAAAGCTATGATCTTTCAGCGGTAAGGGAAGTAAAGGAAGAGCTGGGAATCGACTCGTCGGCTCTGAAATTCAGATTTGACTACTATTACAACACCGAGAAAAACAAGGTCTGGGGCAGAGTCTATACCTGTATAAACGAAGGCCCTTTTACCCTGCAGGTTGAAGAAATTGATGAAGGAAAATTCCTCAGCCTTGAAGAAATCTTCAAACTCCATGAAACAAGCCCAGTAACGCCGGACGGCATGGAAATACTAAAGCTTGTTCAACGCCAGATGACTAGCCCGGTTTATTTTCTCCACGGTCTTGATTCATCCAATAAAGGAACCAAAGGACAGTACTTCGCCACGCATTTTCCGGAAATATACTCATATAACTACAGCGGAACATTGAGCGAAAGAAACAAGCTGCTAAAAGAACAGATTGCAAAGCAGACCAACCTCACTCTCATCGGCTCAAGCTTTGGTGGCCTCATGGCCACCTGCGCAGCCGTCGATCAGCCTGAAAAAATTAAGCAATTAGTTCTTCTTGCACCAGCATTGAATTTTAAAGAGTTCTCAGCACCGGAGAAGAAAATTGATGTCCCGGCAACACTTGTAATCGGCAGAAATGATACCGTCTGCCCACCCGACAAGGTCATCCCAATAGCAGAAGCCACATTCAACAATCTCAGCATTCAACTGGTGGATGATGATCACATGCTGCACACCACATTTTTCATGCAGCACTGGCAACAGCTGATTTACGGTTAAAGCAGGCTGTCACAACTCTTTGAACAGATATTCCAACCCATTGACTTTGATTTCATAAACAATGCGCAGCATGTCGCCAAGCTTCCCTTTCGGAAAGCCCTTCCGGCTGAACCAGACGACATAGGGCTCAGGCAAATCTACCAGCCTGAGCCCCTTGTATTTCCCAAAAGGCATCCTCGCCTGGGCAAGCTCTTTAAGTTGCTCCTGTTCTGTTAATGAATCACTCATATTTTAGGCAAATATCTCGATAAATTAGCTTCTGCAAAGAAAATCTCTATTCACAGTAGCAACATTCTATAATCAATTGCGCCCTACAGCTTTTCAAAATTCACCTGATTCCTTCCAGCGTTTTTTGCCTTGTAGAGAGCATGATCCCCCCGTTTGAAAAGCTGCACGAAGTCATCGCCTGCCTGCAGCTCACTGACGCCGAAACTGCAGGTGAGCCTGCTTCCGTCATGCAGCATTATCTGCTGCATATCCTGGCGAATAAGCTCTGCTTTCTGCTGCGCTTCACCGAGCTTGGAATCAGGCATCAGAATAACAAACTCATCACCGCCGTATCGCCCCAGCAGATCCGTTCGACGAAGTTTAAGCCGGGCTGTATCACAAACCTTTTTTAATATCAGATCACCTTGAACATGGCCTAAACTGTCATTGATCAATTTAAAATTATCTGGTTACCACTAAAACTCAGTTTTTAAATTGGGTGCTCACTATATGACACCCAAGCCATGGCATAATCCTCCTAAAAACCAAAGGAGAAAGATTATGCCTAAAAACAAAATTCAATTTCAAAAGGGTCTAAGCTTGCC
>QKIH01000115.1 GCA_003249645.1 Desulfobulbaceae bacterium
AACTGCGTCCAATATCATGCAGGATCCAATTCCTGTTAGAAAACCGTTGCCGAAAATGCCCGGCACAATGGCCAATCACGTTATGATCTGATTGAAATGGGGCATACAGGGTTCCATCCTCCAGGATACGAAACCGCAGCATACCATTTAAGCGATGGGCCTCAAAATCGACACTACGCGAAAGTGCCAGCAAAGTCCTCACAGAAGCGTCGGTATGCAGTTGAAGAGTTTCGTCACCTCGAGACAGACAAAGCCGAACAAATTCAAAAAGATAGTTAGCCATTTCTTTATCTTCGCTCAAGAAGACCTGTATAACCAGGTATGCAGTATCTGATGATACGTTATACAAATATTTCAAGAGCCGATCAGCCTGCGCAGAATCCCTCTCTACCATAATAGCAGTCGCAAAAAGCGATAGTATATAATGCTCCCTGATAAAGATACCCTCTACCGGCTGAGATGATTTTACCGCAACTGCTACAGCAGTAAGCAGACCTTCAAAGCTGCCGTCATAAAGATACACCTGTTCATTCATTCTAAAACAACCTCATTTGCTTGCTGGCATGGCGGATTTTGGTACTTGAAGCAGGTTCTACCCTGCTCATGGCAGCCACAACCTGTCGATGTGCACCCGAGGAAGGAGCCAGACTACGCCCATTGATTGAGAGAAAATATTTTGCCCGTTTCATCACCAGGCCGATCTTCTTCAGATCTTCCTCACGAATTACGGTAACTCGCCTTGCAGCAACGATCCGCTGAGCTGAAAGAACTCCCAACCCCGGTACACGCAGCAGTTCTTCATAGCTTGCCCGATTGATATCCAGCGGGAAATGATCGAAATTACGCAAAGCCCAGGTAGCTTTTGGGTCTATACGCTCATCAAGATTAGGCGATTCGGTTGATAAAATTTCCTCCGCTTCAAATTTATAAAATCGCATCAGCCAGTCTGCCTGATAGAGACGATGCTCCCTGATCAGTGGTGGAGGCGAGAGCAGTGCCGGAAGATTCGGCACATCATTTACCGGCATATAGGCCGAGTAGTACACCCGCTTCAACCTCATCCGGCGATAGAGACTCTGGGTAAGATTAAGGATATGAAAATCGCTCTCACCGGATGCTCCGATAATCATCTGGGTCGACTGACCTGCCGGGCAATATTGTGGTACATGCCGGCTTTTTTTGGCCTCAAGTGCAAAACCAGCCTTGTGTTCACTGATATGGTGCATGGGCTGAAGAATCGACTGTCGTGATTTCTGCGGTGCGAGGATCTTTAAAGAGGATTCCGAAGGCAGCTCAATATTCACGCTTAGCCTGTCAGCCAGTAAAGCTGCCTGATCGACAAGTTCGCGTGAGGCACCGGGTATAATCTTCAAATGGATATAACCATTGAACCGATGTTTCTTTCGCAATAGGCGACATACATCAACCATGTCGCTCATGGTCCTGTCCGGGCTTGCATATACAGCTGAGCTTAGGAAGAGGCCTTCGATATAATTGCGAAGATAAAAGTTAATCGTAAGATCAGCAATTTCTTCAGGAGTAAATGTTGCCCGCGGCAGATCGTTTGATCGCCGATTCAGGCAATATGCACAATCAAAAAGACACTCATTGCTGAGCAGGATCTTCAGCAGGGAAATACATCTGCCATCCGCTGACCAGCTATGGCAGATACCGCCCCGGGCAGCGTTACCGATGCCTCCCGGGCTGTTCGGCCTGGCACTGCCGCTGGAAGCACAGGAGGCATCGTATTTTGCAGCATTGGCAAGAATAGAAAGTTTTTCTTCGGTTTTCATTGTCATGACTCAAACTGTAGAACCTGTTAAATGTTAATATACATTTTACAATGTATTTACATTTTCGGAAAGTAATTTGAGAATTCGATGAAATCTTTGAAGAAAAAGAGTTATATTTTGTTGAGACATTCTCTTTTCCTGCTCAAAATAAAAGTTGGTGAACAAATTGAACATCCAAATAATGACGTTCAATCATTATGTTAAACGAGAACTCAACATCTCTGAATTGATTCTTCAAAATTATTGAACTAAGACTACTGAAATAGTGATAATTTAACTAAAACCTGTTCTACTTATTTCTAATAAGGGGATAAAGTCCGCTGTAATCAACTTCATACACAGGGTGAATTAATGATCATTGGCATTGATGTCGGAGGCACTCATGCCGACGGTGTTCTTCTGGATAATGGTGTTGTTAAACGTAAAAAGAAGGTCGCTGTCGAATCCTGCCCGCTCGAAGAAACCATTATCACATTGTTTGATGCCCTGCTGCCCGAAGAAAGAAGCCTGCTAAAAAAGATTCAGCTCAGCACCACGCTGTGTACCAATGCCCTTCTCACCGGAGATCTTGCCAGAGTTGGAATGTTTATTGAAGCAGGGCCTGGGATGAACCCTACCTTTCTTCAATGCGGTGACTATGTTCACTATCTTGACGGCAGTATTGACCACAGGGGAATCGAACAAAAAGCACCGGATCTGAGTCAGCTCGAAGACATCATGGAGAAATGGCATGTGGAAGGCGTCGATTCAGTTGGCATTGTCACCAAATTTTCACACCGCAACAGCCGCCATGAAAAAATCGTCGGCGAAAAAGCCCTGGATATTTTCTCACATATCAGCCTCGGTCATCAAATCTCCGGCTTACCCAACTTTCCAAGAAGGGTCTACACTACCTGGTTGAACAGTTCGCTTAAAAAGGTTTTCTCCCATTTCAAAAAAAGCATTGAAACAGGGCTCAGAAAGCATGACATTTCATGCCCGATTTTTCTTCTCAAAGCAGACGGCGGCACCATGCCCTTTGCTACTGCAGGCGAATTTCCCTGCCAGACGGTACACTCCGGTCCTTCGGCCAGCGTTATGGGTTGTCTTGCCCTGCATCATAACGGGCCTGATGATACAATACTTCTGGATATCGGAGGAACTACAACCGATATCGCCCTTTTTAGTGAAGGCATTCCTCTGCTTGAGCCATACGGGGTTACCGTAGGCGGCAGACCGACACTTATCCGTGCCCTGTATACCAGAAGTGTACCAATCGGCGGAGACAGCACCATAAGCTATCATGCAGACGGTTATGCCATAGGCCCGAGAAAAGCCGGAACAGCCATGGGCTTCGGAGGCAGTAGGCCGACCCCGACCGATGCATTGATAACTCTCGGTTATATGAAAGAAGGTGATGCTGCAGCAGCCAGAAAAGGAATGCAGATGCTTGATGACAGCTGTTCTGCAGAAGAAACTGCTGAGAAAGTACTGAAAGTTTTCTGTGACCGGATCCGTGATACCGTCACCACAATGGTCGATACCCTCTTTTCAAGGCCGGTTTTCACAGTTGCAGACCTGCTTGAGCGTGAAAAACTTGAACCAAATAAATTGATGGTTATCGGGGGCCCGGCCCTTGCTTTAAAAGAAATGCTGGCCCAGACACTCAAACTGCCCTGCACAGTCCCCGATGATTTTGAAGTAGCAAACGCTATTGGTGCGGCAATGGCACGGCAAACTGTTCAGCTTTCACTCTATTGTGATACTGAGCTTAATCGTCTATCAATCCCTGAACTGTCAATCGAAGAAGCACCCGGTAAAACATTCAGTCTGGATGACGCCAGAGCACGACTCATCGAAGCTGTTGAAGAAGTTGCTTCAAACCAGGCAATCAACCCGCCATATAACATTGATATTGTAGAAGAATTCGAATCGAGCATCGTTCGGGGTTTTAATTCCACCGGGAAAATTTTGTCACTCAAGGCCCAGCTTCGTCCCGGGCTTGGGGAGGAATAAATGAAGACCTACATGCCGTCAGCAGACGTTTCCACCGGTCTGGTTCTTTTTCCGGCCTTTGACTGGTGCATCAGCCCATCCCATCCGGAACGTGAAGAAAGGCTGCTCT
>QKIH01000054.1 GCA_003249645.1 Desulfobulbaceae bacterium
GTCAATATTGAGAGATACGTCATCACCGGAAGCATCATCATGATCAATCTGGTCGTTGAGATTAAATGTTGCCTCTCCGGAGCTTGCATCAACGGCAAATGTAAAGATCAGTCTGCCGTCCATAACCGGGTCAGCATCATCAGTAGTAGTCCAGGCCTGAATAGTGTTTCCAACCTGGAAGTACCAGATATGGTCTCCTTGTGAAGTGAGTCCTGAATCCTGAGGATCAGGTTCATCATCTTCATCGGTAAGACCTGTGATGGTGTATGATTCAGCGGCAACAGCATTGGCCCCGTCAGCGCCGAAATCAACGGTAACGTCTCCTTGGGTAATGAGATCATGAAGCTGGAGAACGGTAGAGTCTGTATCGTTGTCTACGTCATCAAGGTTACCTTTCTCAGGAGCATCTGCGTCGGAGTTGTTCTCAACGTTGTTGGTTTCATTGCCGAGAGCATCTTCCTGAACATAACCGGTAAGTCCTCTTTCACCGGTAATTTCAACAACAGGACCGTCATCATCGATGGTAATGTTGAGCTGGAATGCAGCCTGATCAAAGTCGAAGTCCTGAACGGTGATGTTAAAGGTCTCTGTTACCCTGTCATCCACCCCTCTGTCGGTATCGCCATCGGTGAAGATGGTGTCAGGATGGGTGAGAGTGTTGTCAAGCAGTGTATATGTCCAGTTACCGCTTGAATCAATGGTAAGCTGTCCTGCGTATGGAGAAACATCGTCACCGCTGACCGAGCCGTCTATAACCAGGTCAGGTGTGTCGGGGTTGCCGTCGAGAATAATAGACTTGCCGTCAATGATAATGGTTGCCGGTTCATCTGCGCCCACATGGATATTGCCGTCGGTGAAGAAGTTTCCGCTGGCAACAACTGCACCAACAATGGCTGCGGTGCCGTCGCTAAGCTGCGCTTCTTTGACGTTTCCACTGGCGTTTGAAACAACAGGAATATCGTCAACAACGGTGATAAGAAAAAGTCCGTCCTGGTTACTTATAAGTTCCTGGAATTCTCCTTCCCCTTCCCCTTCTGTTTCAGGAGGTACATAGTCGCCAAGATTGATGGTATCACCATCATAATCGGTGACATTAATGAATGAGGAAAGGTCTATGTCGAGCTGGTTTTCCCCGTTATCTTCAATGTGATCAAGTTGGTCAATCAGGGTAAACGTGTAGTCACCGTTGGACTCCAGATTCAGGGTGAAAACAAGGCGATCTGTATCGCCCGTATCAGCCCATGCTTCAAGGGTATTGCCATTAATCATGTAATAAACGGTATCTCCCTGAGAAGAAAGATCCGGGAGGTTATACTGTTCCAGATCGTCATTACTGATAAGGCTGAATGGGCCCTCACCATCTGGCCATTCGTCAGAACCAATACTGATAAGGGGTGCCAGAGAACCTGACACAACAGCGGAATTATCCTCTCCTGGGGTGTTGAACCAGGAATCTTCCGGAGCATCAGCATCGTCTTGATTACCTACAGACTGACTGTTATTGAGAGCTTCTTCTTCAACAACACGATGGATGGCAACTCCAGTAAAAGTTGGAATGTCGTCTTCAACTGTGAAGGTGACCATGCCTTCTGTCAATACGACAGAATCACCGTCAGCATCCGTGGCTGAAATCAAGGTTGAAAAATCTAAGGCGCTTCCGCCGTATACCTGCAGGTCGTAGTTTTCATCGCTTGTACCGGGATCCGGGAGAACATGGTCAAGCTGGTCAAGCAGGGTAAACGTATATTCACCGTTTGTATCAACCTCGAAGGTGAAAACAAGCCGTGAACCTTCCTCGCCGGGAGTGCCAGCCCATGCTTCCAGTGTATCACCATTGATTGTATAAGAAATGGCAACGCCCTGACTGAGAAGGTCAGGCAGATCGCCGGTATTATCTATCAGCTGGAAGGAGGTCGTGTCGTTGTCAGCGCCGAAATCAACGAGATTTTCAAGGGTGCCGGTTACAACTGCGGAATCAGGCTGGGTGGCGTCACTTATGAGATCATTCTGGTCGGCATTACCTTCTGAGAGGGCTGGAACGCTTGTTATATAGCCGCCATCAGGCATAGCGGTGATCAGGATGTCACCGGTGAGCTGGATTTGATAAGGGCCACTAACAGTGGCACTATTGACGCCGCTAATGGCTTCTTCTGGCTCAAGGAAAAACGAACCAACTGCAAGAATATAATTTCCAGCTGGCAGGTCTCCAAAAGACAGCAGGGAGTCAAGTCCACTGGTTGATCCGTCTGCAGAAAGAGCGGGACTGGAATCATCATTACCATCAAGGAGATCTGCAAGATCAAGGGATCCGTCATCCCTGAACAAGAGAATGTGGGAGTCAAGGTAGTCCTGTAAGCTGTTACCATCAAGATCCTGCCAAGGGAACCCTGATTCAGTTAATATGTCTATGGTTAGAGCGCCACCATTGTGGGTGAAGTTCCAAAGATCGACGGTTGATCCTGACGGATCATTTTGAAGAATAGTGCCAAAAGAGGCGGTTGCCTGCATATCCATGGCTTCTTCTTCAACCACTCTTGAAACGACGTCATCAAGAAGAACGGGGCCGTCATCGTAAATTGTGATATTAAGAGTGCCGGAGGCTGAATCGCCATCGGAATCATAAACGGTGAAAACAAAATTATCCGGAACGGTGTCGTCTGCGCCGATCAGGTTGATTCCGTCATGGTCGATGGTATTGTCGGTGAGTTCGTATTCCCAGGTTGAGTCCCCGTAAATTGTTAGGGTGCCGTAGGTGCCGAGGATTTGTGTTGTCGTTGCAGGATTGCCGTCAAGAACGACTGTAACAGGGGTGCCGCCGACGCTGTTAAAGGTGATGTATCCTGCACCGTCGCCGCCAAAATCGATGCCAAGGTCAGCAAAGGTGCCGCTTACAGTGGTGAGCGTACCGTCCGGACCGTCAGTGCCTTCTGCAAGGCCCCTTTCTTCCACGATGCCATCGTAATCGCCGGCAGAGGGTAAGAAATCCACGGCTGTCGGAGGGGTTGCCGGAGCTGCCGCAGCAGCGATTATTGGTTCAGGCACTTCCTCAACGAGTTGCGGTGCAACGTCAGATCCGGTGAAATTGAAGGTGACGCCTGTTGTAGGGGCGCCTGATTCAGGGGTTACTTCCTGGCTGTCGAGGTCAAAACGGACAACTGTAATGCCGCCGCCCGCGCTTTCAACGCCTGCACCTGCAGCAGGTCCTGCAGCCGTTGCTTCAGCATCGACTGTCGGGTCGAATTCCCCGGCTAGCAGGGCTTCCTGAAGTTGTTGTACATCTGCTGTAGCTTCTTCAACCGGAGTTGGGAAACCGTTTTGGAAAACGTCCTCAGTGAGGAGCATGTCTGACATTCTTCCCAAATCAAGTCTGGTAGCTCCATCGGCAAAATCTATTGCCAGAGAGCCGTCCGAACCAGTCATGATATGGTCGTTGGCGAAAATAATGCTGCCTTCTGTAAGTATTCTTGGTGGTTGTCCTGGTGCTTGTGCCTGGACTGTACCGATTATAGATGAAACAGTTCCAATAGCTTGGAGTTCATTTGATTGCTGAGTGCTGCTGTTTGCCATAGCCCGCCTCCATTGTTGAAATACAATGAGAAACTGCCTATCCCTCTCCCCAGGGGGATAAACCATGCAGTGTCCGACTTGAAATAGAAATTATTCACTGCCCGCCATAGCACCATCGTACTAAAGTACTAAAACCTGAGAAAAATTATCAGTAATGCGCTAATTATTTGAAATAAAAGGATTATTAAATTTAATAAAGATGTAAAAAAAACTACCGGGCAATGCTTGACTGCCCGGTAGTTGAGGGTGATGCGTCAGCTTTTAAAGCAGGGCGAGTAACACGCCTGCTGCCACTGCTGAGCCGATAACTCCTGATACGTTTGCCCCCATGGCATGCATGATCAGGTGGTTTTGAGGGTTTGCTTCAAGACCAATCTTGTTGACCACCCTTGCAGCCATTGGAACAGCAGACACACCGGCTGCGCCAATAAGCGGGTTGATCGGGTTTTTAGAAAATTTATTTAACAGCTTGCCAAGCAGGACGCCGCTTGCCGTTCCGATGCCGAAAGCAATCATGCCAAGCACCAGAATGCCGATGGTCTCCATGTTGAGGAATTTATCGGCGGAGAGCTTGCTGCCGACGCCGAGACCAAGGAAGATTGTTACCGAATACATCAGCGAATTTTTAATGGTATCAGAAAGACGATCGACAACGCCGCACTCTTTCGCAAGATTGCCGAGCATGAACATACCGATTAGCGGTGCTGCAGATGGAAGCAGTGCTGCACAGATACCAAGTACGAGGAGAGGCAGAAGAATCTTCTCGATTTTTGAAACATGGCGAAGCTGCACCATCTTGATTTCGCGTTCTTCTTTTGTCGTAAGCCACTTCATGATCGGCGGCTGGATAATCGGAACAAGCGCCATGTAGGAGTACGCGGCAATGGCAATGGAGCCAAGCAGTCTTGGAGAAAGCTGGCTTGAAAGAAAAATTGCCGTAGGCCCGTCCGCACCGCCGATTATCCCGATGGAGGCTGCGTCACGCAGAGAAAAATCAATGCCCGGCACAAGATCTGTGAGGATAAGCGCGCCAAGCAGGGTGGTGAAAATGCCGAACTGGGCTGCGCCACCGAGCAGAATGGTGATCGGGTTGGCTATCATCGGGCCGAAATCGGTGAGCGCTCCGACACCCATGAAAATAAGCAGGGGGAAAATACCGGTAGTGATACCGACCTCATAAATGTAGTAGAGGATACCGCCCGGTTCTGCAATTCCGGCAAGGGGGATGTTGGAGAGAATGGCTCCGTATCCGATCGGGATGAGAAGAAGAGGCTCAAATTTACGGAAAATTCCAAGATAGAGGAGCAAAACCCCCACACCTATCATCAGGACTCTTCCGATGCCGAGTGTCCAGTCTTTTTCATGCTGGCTGTAGATGATGTCGTAAATACCGGTTGTCTTGAACAGGTTGCCGATCAGTTGTGTTATTGAGGGCAGTTCCCTGGTCTGAACTGTAGTCGGTTGTTCTATGACGATCAATTCCGGTTCCAGTTCGGCCAGGATGTCACCTTTTCTGACAACGCCATAGGAATGGGTACTGAGCTTGGTGATGGTGCCTGAGACACCGGACTTGAGAATAATGGTAGAACCTTGATCCGTTTTTACAGTGGCAAGGTTGTCGCCACTGAAAATATGGTCACCGGCGGCAAAATAAAGATGGGTGACTTTTCCATCTGCCGGTGCGGTGATATTCACCTGCTGACCCAGAGCCAAGCCGGAAAACAGAAAAAAAAGAAAACCCGTCAATAAAGTAGAAAGTGCAGATTTTTTATTCATATCATGCCCCGGTTATCTAGCCGATGGTCAAAAGTGGTTCTGAGGTTTGTACGGTATCTCCTGCGGCGACATGGATGGCCAGCACCTTGCCGTTAGCCGGTGCGTACACTTCAGATTCCATTTTCATGGCTTCCATGACAAGCAGAGCTTGATCTTTCTCAACGGTATCGCCCTGTTCAACGAGAATCTTGACAATGATACCCGGTGTCGGTGCATCAACCTGGGTTCCGGCGGTGGCCTGCGGGGCGGGTGCAGGAGCACTTGCAACAGGGGTTGCAGTAATGGCACCTGTACCTTCTGCCACAGTAACGTTATAATTTCTGTCGTTGACGGTGATGGTATAATTGCGAGGCCCTGCTGCAACCGGAGCTGCTTTGGCAGCCGCAGGTTTTGCTTCCGGTGCCTCGTCTGTTTTCTTGCGGACATTAACCCTGGCTTTGCCAAGCAGGTAGTCGAGTCCTTTCTGTTCACAGCTGCCGATGATGAAAATATTTTCTTCGGTTACCGGCAGGTTGTTTTCTTCAAGGATCTTAGTGGCTTTTGGAATTCCAGGCTCAAGAATATCCAGCGGATCCTTGGTGAAAACGGGTTTTTCAAGCTGCTCAGATGCAAGCTTAATAATTTCAGGATCAGGCGGTGCCGGGGTTCGACCGAAGTAGCCAAGCACCATATTCCCGTAGTTCGGGTTTATCTTTTTCCACCTGCCCTGGGTCACATTGAGGTACGCCTGCTGGAAGTAAAATTGGGATACAGGTGTTACCGAAGAGCCGAAGCCGCCTTTTCTGACAACGTCTGACATCTCTTTAATAACTTCTGGATAAAGATGCAGGGTGCCGGTGTCTCGCATCATCATGGTGTTTGCGGTAAGCGCACCGCCGGGCATTGGTGACAGGGTAATGGTAGGCGAAACCATTTTAGCTTCCGGTGGGAAGAAATAATCAGACATCGCCTGTTCAAAAACCTCCTCTGCCTTGAGCACCTTTTCATAATCAAGATCGAGAGTGAATTCGCTTCCTTTAAGGGCATGCATCATGGAAAGGATGTCAGGCTGACAGGTTCCACCGCTGACCGGACTTTTGGCAAGATCGACGCCGTCAGCGCCGCCTTCCACAGCAGCCAGGTTCTGGGAGATGCCAAGTCCGGCCGTATCGTGGGTGTGGAACCAGAGGATGGTGTCTTCGCTGACCATTTTTCTGGCCCCTTTAAGGGTGTCATATATTTTACGCGGATTTGCGGTACCGGTTGCATCCTTGAAGCAGATTGAGTGGAAAGGAATGTTTGCATCAAGGATTTTCTGCAGCCTGTCCAGATAAAATTCTGGGGTGTGGGCACCTTCACATCCGGGAGGCAGATCCATCATAGAAACAACAATCTGGTGTTTAAGGCCGTGGTGAACGATGCGCTCGCCGGAGTATTCGAGGTTTCTGGTGTCGTTTAGGGCGTCAAAGTTTCGGATGGTAGTCATGCCGTGCTTTTTGAACATCTTGGCATGCAGGTCAATCATGTCTCGCGGCTGCTGTGAAAGAGCGACCACATTGATGCCTCTGGCAAGTGTCTGCAGATCTGCATCAGGTCCAGCTTCCTGACGAAACCGATCCATCATGTCAAAAGCAGATTCGTTGCAGTAAAAGAAAAGGCTCTGGAATCGTGCGCCGCCACCTGCTTCAAGGTGGGTGATTCCGGCATCGACAGTTGCCTTTACAGCCGGGAGGAAGTCGTCAGATAAAACCCTTGCTCCAAAGACAGACTGAAAACCATCACGAAAGGATGTGTCCATGAATTTGATTACTTTCTTTGCCACAACTTTCTCCTTTTTGGGGATGTTATCTATTTGTACGTACCGTAAGTCAGTACTCTTGAGTGGGTGGTTTTATTGTGCGGCCTGCTTTTCCGCTTCAAACGCTGCGATAGCGGCGGCGATGACAGCAATATCCTCGTCGTTGTTCTGTGACGAAGCGGCCATTTTGAGTGCCTTTCTTCTTTCATGCTGCTGGTGTTTTCTGATTCGTTCTTTTTCTATTGCCTCCAGCTCTTTTTGAGCGATGTCTCTAGTCAACCTTGCAACAAGCTGGAGAAGAATAATCATGAAGGAAAGGAAAAGCATAACGGTGGTCATGCCGACAAACATCAGTTTAAAGCCTTCTAAAAGCATTTCAACACCTGGTAAAAACAAGTTTTCTATCGGCTATCTGCCGACGATTGAATGAAAAACGGCAGGTTTGCCGTTTTCGTCATTGTTCATAAATAGAGTATTCGGTTTCTTCGCCGAGCAGCAGGTCTATTTCGCTCTGGATATGAACCCTTTCAGGGTTTTTGAGCCAGCTGGTCCAGTCTTCGATCGAACGCCATGTACTGATAACCAGTGACTCACCGGGTTTGTCAAGTCTTCGCAGGGTTTCTCCGAAAATGTAGCCGGGCTGGCTAAGCGTCAGGGCGCGAAGTTTTTTGAGCAGGCGGGTAAGCTCGATGATGTTATCTTCTACAACTTTTCTTCTGATGAAAATCTTAACAGTCATGCAGTATCTCCTGATAGAGGTGACCGACCATGGAACCGTCGAAACATTCAGCAACGCAAGTTAAAAGCTGCGAAAAACGCTATTTGTCCTTAAAATAGATTGTATATGTTCTATTCCAAAACTTCCAGAAAAGGCAACTAAAAATAGTCCACTTTTCAGCATGTTTACGCAGGGTTTTGTTTTTTCGGGCTCTCTGGTATATTCAAAATATAGTTATTAAGCATCAAATATCCTGAACTACTGAGAAACTTACCATGACCAGTTTACACTATCAGCTACTTTCCATAAATGCTCTCGGCGTTGAAGTTCTGTATGATATCATGCAGCTTCGGCAGGAGGTTTTTGTTGTTGAACAGAAATGTTTCTATCTCGATGCAGATGGTGTTGATCTAGATGCATATCATTTCATAGGTAGGGATAACAGCAAAAATATCATTTCTTATCTTCGAATAATTCCGCCATCCTCTGTAAATAATTTTGTTCGTATCGGAAGGGTACTGGTCCGGGCAGACCGTCGTGGAAAAGGGTATGCCCGAGCCATAATGACGGAAGCGCTTAGACGGATTAAAGCGATCTACCCCGGCAAAGCCGTCAAGGTTTCGGCCCAGACGCATTTAGAGGACTTTTATGCATCTTTAGGATTTGTGAAGGTTTCTGACCCTTATGATGAAGATGGCATAGAGCACGTGGATATGGTAAGAGAAGCGGGCAGCGAGCAGGAAGAAACAGCTAAATCTTCTCAGGAAGGAGGGTGTTTGAAGCCCGAGCTGATGTCCCGTTTTGCCAAACGAAGCTGCACAGAGGCCGAGAGGCTGCGATGTGTTGAACATATCCGTGAGTGCAAAGCCTGTTATGCGACCTACATGACCTTAATGATGTCCGGTCTTAAAGATGAAGAGCAGAGAAAAAAAGGACGGGTTATTTACCTGATGAATTATCCGGTGAACCTTAACGCTTTAGGACTTTCGCTGTTCATTGTTGCTGCCGTTTTTGCAGCTATATTTTTACTATAAAAATGTGAATCTCATCCGGAGAAAAAAATGAAAGATATTCCATTAAACGAGAGAATTATTGTCGCTCTTGATGTTGATCATCCCGATAAGGCCAAGGAGCTGGTAAAGAAGTGTGAATCTCACATCAGCTACTATAAAATCGGTTTACAGCTTTTTATGGGAAGCTGGTTTGAAACCGTAGACTGGATTGTTGACCGCGGCCACAAGGTTATGCTTGATCTTAAATTTTTTGATATTCCGGAGACTGTCAAACTCGCTGTCGAACAGGTGAACAGCCGCGGGGTCAGCCTGGCGACCATCCATGGAAATGATCCGATTATCCGGGCGGCCCTTGAAGCACGTGGTGACATGAAGCTTCTTGCGGTAACTGTTCTGACCAGTTTCGGTGAAGAAGATATGCGGGCCATGGGGATGACCGGTTCTATTGCTGATCTTGTCTATTTCCGTGCCAAAAGAGCACTGGAGCTCGGCTGCGACGGAGTTGTCTCATCGGGGCTTGAAGCCGAGAGAATGCGCAGTGAGCTTGGCGAGAAACTGCTGATCGTCACGCCGGGCATCAGACCAGGAGACAATGTGGTTGAAGATGATCAGAAACGGGTGATGACAGCCGGGAAGGCTATTGCAGCGGGTGCCGATCATCTTGTAGTCGGCAGGCCGATCACCAAGGCGGCAGATCCGATTAAAGTGATTGAATCCATGCAGCAGGAAATAGCGGCAGTTGCCGGCTGATATCCACCATCAGTGCTTTGATTTTCCGAAAAGCCGCCTGTGTTGTCTGGCGGCTGACGGGTTCAGTGTTACCAGCAGGATTCCCAGTAAGGTGAGGATTCCGCCCACAATCATTTTGATTCCAAGGACGTCACCGAAGAAGAATACACCCGCCAGGGTTGCAAATATGGGTGACAGCAGCATCAGCGGTGTTACCACAGAAACCGGATGGCGTCCCAGCAGATAGTAAACAATTCCGTGGCCTATAACAGAAGCGCCGATAGCGGAATAAGCCGGTGACCAAAAATCAAGGAGATGAGAAGACCGCAGGATTTCCATCTGGCCGTCTTCAAAGATCAACGAGAGCAGCAGCAATGAAGGTGCTGCGGTGACCGCAATCCAGGCCTGCAGACGAAAAACTCCAAGACCGGGACACTGCCGCATAAGAATGGTCGCGATAGCCAGCATCAGTGCAGCACCTGTTATCCACATAAGGGCATCAAGATGGTTGAAGACAACCGGATCGAATCCGATCACCATTATTCCGGCAAAAGCAACAACGATGGCAAGTATCCTTAAAGGGGAGATTTTCTCTTTGAGGAATACGGCTGCCATGACAGCTGAAAAAGGGACGTAAAGCTGGGTGGCGATGGCAACAGATGCTATATTTCCAGCTGAATTAAGCCCCATGAAAATCATGCTGAAATGACAGACACCCATGACGAACGATACTTTGAGCAGCGGTTTCATGTAGCCTGGTGCAGGCTTGAGCCATGGCAGCATCAGCAGGAGCAGAATAAAAAAGCGCAGGCTGGTGAATAAGAGCGGCTGAAAATGAAGCGTTCCATATTTGCCGGCAATGAAATTAAAGCCCCAGCCGAGGTTGGCCAGCAGCAAGAGAAAAAGATCTGTGATTGGCATAATGCAACTACCTATTTAAAAATTGTTTCAATGCCCATGGCATGTTTTCTGGCAAATTGCGGAATCATATTCGGTCTTGCCCTGACAAGAAGTTTATATATAAAGCCCAACAGGTGCAGAGTGAGCAGCCTGTCAATGACCCGGTAACCTCTTTTTTTCCGTAAAAGAATATTCATCAGCCATTTTAAATGACGCGATTTGAGCCGCATGGGTTCGAAATTGGTTTTTATCCTGTATCGCGGTCGGCTGTTTTTCGGGTACCGTTTTTTGTATTCCTTTTTTGCTCTTTTTATTTTCAGTTTACGTGTTTCATCAAAGGGAAGAAAATAATATTCTCTGGCAAGCTGCAAAATAGCAAAAGTATCATGCATGTATTGGATGTCGTCAACGGGCAGGCCGGCATCTGAGGCTATCTCTTTCATCCGCTCAATCTTTTTCAGGGCTTCTTCGCCCTGTTGGAGGCAACGTTCCTTATCGTCCACATGGGCAAGCAGTACTTTGCGCACCGAATGATTGATGAAAATGTTGTTCCAATATACCGAAAGAAGCGGGGGGATACGCACCCTCCTGAAAAACAGTTTCTGTTCGGCGAAGGGCTGAATGTACAACAGTGTTTTGATCACCTCATCATTTATTTTGAGAAACTCGATGATTTTATCCGGCTGGCCATATCCGAGTCTGTAGGAAAAGTCGTGGGCGATTTCTTCAACACTTTGACCTTCTTTAAAAATTTTAATGCAGGCATAACTGTTCAGTTCGTTCCAGATTCCCTCTTTTTCAAGATACGTCAGCCTCCTGAACGGGACCCAGCCGCCGGTCTGGCACCAGACACTGATGCCGGCCATGTTTTCGGCACCTTTCAACTGCTGATAATAACTGTAAAGGTCCCAGCCGATAAATGATGGATATTCTCCGCAGCCTTCATATTCTCTACGTGCCTGAAATTCTATAATTTTTCTGACATCTGTTCTGAAGAAGTGGCTGTTTAACGGGAGGTATCTGAAAAAGTCTGTTTCACCGTATTTCAGACTCAGGATAAAATTGTCGCTGTCTATATTGTGAAGAATGTTTGAACAGGTGTCCCGGTGCCAGATGAAGTCTCCGACCGGATATGCCCCGACCGTCCATGTTCTCAGGATAAGAGTCCGGTCATACTGTTCAAAGATGGGAAGCAGACTTGTCAGCATCCTATTTACCTGCTTCGGGGTCTTCAGTAGAAGTTCACTGCGAAAAATGCCTTTTACATCTTTACCGTCACATTCGCCGATACGCATAATCACCCCTTTGACGTCCGGGTGAATCCTGAGAGTCGTGTCGACGATTTTTTTGAGGTAATGGAGTGCCTTGTCTGTGCTGCTGCCGATCCTCTCTTTCAGGGCCGGGGTGAGTGACATGATGTCCATGGTCAGGTAGATATCAAGACCGAAGGTGGTGCAGACATCGAATATCCGCTGGAAATGTTTGATATAATGCTCAATACATTGATTTATATCCGGTTCAAGCCAGGTATCCGGTGTAAGGTGGGCAACATCGTCAAAGGTAATGCTGTTGTATCCGAGGCTGCTGACGCGCTCGGCAAAAAGGCGCACATCTTCAACCACGGCGTCAAAGTATCGATCAAGTTCTTCACCGGGCGGGGGGAAGGCGTTGAAGGGGATTTTTGACCAATTGATCTGCCTTTTAGTGTATTGACGGAAAAACGGCCCGATACCGTCTATGAGAAATATCTTCATGTTAACCAATCTAAATTATAGAATAATGTTTGAATGCGGACCCATCATTATATAATTATCAGATGAAAATACGGTTGGAAGAACATTAGGAAATGATGAGTTCCGAGATGTTGAGGATCATGGGTTATTGACACAAAAACATGAACATGGGATAGTCTGGCTAAATTCTTCCAAAAAGGTCTCTCATGATACAGACTGTTCGTCGGTTTCTGCTCGGCAGAAGTTTCCATTACGGATGGGTGATTGCCATTACCGGCACCCTGTGTATTTTTGCCTGTCTCGGACTCGGCCGCTTTTCGCTGGGCATGCTGCTGCCTTCGATGGGAGAGGCGCTTTCTCTTTCCTACGGGCAGATGGGCATTATCTCAACCGTCAATTTTATCGGCTATCTTGTTGCTGTACTGGTCAGCAGCAGGATTATGGCCCTTGTCGGCGGCAGAAACCTGATCACCATGGCGCTCATTCTGGTGAGCGGTTCGATGCTGATGATCAGCAGGGCAACATCCATGCAGGAAATCATGGTATTCTACACGCTGACAGGGATGGGCAGCGGTTTTGCCAATGTCCCGATCATGGCCCTGATCGCTTCATGGTTTTCAAAGAAGATACGTGGGCGGGCAGCGGGGTTTTCTGTTGTCGGCAGCGGTTTTGCAATTATCCTATCCGGTATTTTCATTCCCCTGTTAAACAGCATCTCGGCCGAGGGCTGGAGGATAAACTGGCTGGCGCTTGGGTCGCTGGTATTTATCTGCTCGCTTGTCTGTTATATAACGCTGGTCAATTCTCCGGCAGATCTTGATCTGCGGCCGGCCGGAAGTGATGGCGAGGAGGAATTGAAGGCAGGGTCGGCGGCTAGAGATGATCTGCCGATCTTTTCTCCTATCGTTTTTCATATCGCTGGTATCTATTTTCTCTTTGGTTTCACCTATGTCATCTATGTCACCTTTATTGTGACTGCCATGGTGCAGGATCATGGTTATGCGGAATCGGCTGCCGGAACCTTCTGGTCATGGGTCGGATTGCTGAGCCTGGTATCCGGCCCCCTGTTCGGAACCATATCGGATAAACTCGGCAGAAAAACAGGTCTTGCACTGGTTTTCAGCATTCAGGCCGCGGCCTACCTGCTGGTGGCGTTCCGCCTGCCTGAACTCTGCCTCTTTCTATCCATCGGCTGTTACGGAATAGTTGCCTGGAGCATTCCGACAATCATTACAGCACTGGTTGCCGACCATGCAGGTCCTCGGCGAATTGCTGCGATTTTTGGTTTTGTCACCTTTGTTTTCGGTATGGGCCAGATTCTCGGGCCGGCCATTGCCGGCTTTCTGGCAGAGAAAAGCGGCTCATTTCACCACTCGTTTTTACTTGCTGCGGTTATGGCGACAGGTGCGGTCGGATTGTCTCTTATGCTGCCAGCTAAGGTGAAGATGTAACTCTATTCAAACGATGGGATGGAGGCTTCAGACCCAATCTGACTGGCGACATCCCAGAAATGCTTCACTGTCGGGCGTTGTCTGTTTTTGGCTCTGGTGCAGACTCCTACGGTGAAATAGCCGAGATCGGGGCTGCCGGGAAGGACGCTGATGCGTTCCTTGAGTGAACTTTTTTCAAGCACCAGCTCAGGGATCACCCCTATGCCGCATCCCATGCTGACCATGGCGATGATTGCCTCGTTGCCGCCAACCTGGGCGTAGATGTTCGGCGTGATGGACCTCTGTTTTAACCAGGTACAGGTATCGAGCCTTGTCCGGCTCAATCCGCTTTTGGCTAGAATGAGCGGTGTTCTTGTCCAGTCGATGGCGCCTTTTTCGGTATGGATCATGTCACCATACTGGCTGGAGCCGATACAGATCAGCGGCGTTCTGAGTATCCTGATAAAATCAAGATTCTCAGGCAGGTTGTCGGGCAGGGCCGCAATGGTCAGATCAACCTCTCCCTGCTGAACTTTTTCCAGGGCCTTGGCAGCATCACCGGTATGGATGTTAACCGTGACCTGCGGAAACCGGTTCCGAAAGCGTGAAAGAATATCCGGCAATATCGACATCATGGCGGTAACAGATCCATACACCGAGAGTTCGCCTGAAAGCTCACTGTTTTTCGAGAGTTCATTGTTCAGTTCTTCCCAGCGTTTCAGTACATCATCGGCATAACGGTAAAATATTTTCCCGGCTGGTGTCAGGCTTACACTGCGGTTATCCCGGTAGAAGAGCTGCTGGTCGATCTCATTTTCAAGGCGCTGTATGGCTCTTGTCAGGCCGGATGGCGTTATATTGCAGGCTTGGCTGGTTTTACCGAAATGCAGTGAGGTCGCCAGATGTTTGTAGAGACTCAGTTCGCGAATATTCATACAAGAGGTTCCAAAGAGAGGTTGTGTTGTGAAATACGCAATAAAAACTATAGTTGGTTTTGCTTTTCTCAACAATCATGTTCTGAGGTCCTCTCTGAGGAATTAATTTATCGATTTTAATACGCGGTCAAAATATTTTTGAAAAATTAGCCGAGTAAAGGTATCTGTGTCCTGCAGATGCCTTTTTTTCTTTGAGGTATATTTTATCAAAATTTATAGACAGGCTATGACAGCAAAATTATGAGCATCTTCAATTCAACAAGGCTGCGTTCCCCGATGATTGCAGCGCATCGCGGATTTCGTTCGATCAGGCCAGAGAACACGATGTGTGCCTTTGAGGCCAGTCTCGGTCATTGTCATTACATTGAACTGGATGTTCAGGTCAGCAGCGACGGTGTTCCGGTTATCCACCATGATGATATTCCGGGCCGTACCTGTAATATCTCTCAACTGGGGCTGGTACCGAAACGTATTGACGGCTATTCCTACGACGAGCTGCAAACGCTTGATTTCGGCTCCTGGTTTATTCAGGCAGACCCCTTCAAAACAGTGAAAAACGGCTCTGTGACAGAAGAAGCCCTGGCGGGGTTGATGCCGCAGAAACTTATCACCCTGAAAGAGCTGCTGGCGTGGCGGAATTCAGTCGGCATCCCGCTGAACATTGAGATTAAGGATCAGCAGGGTGAAAAATTTGACGGGAAGATCGTCGATCTTGTTCTGCAGGAAATAAAAGAGGCCGATTGTGATGACCAGCTGATCATCTCATCTTTTAACCATGAGTATCTCAAACAGATTAAAACACGCTATCCTGCATTGGCGCTGGGAGCCCTGCAGGAAAGTGAAAACCCGGCAGAGCTGCTTGCATATCTTCAGGAGCTGGGTGCGACTGCATATCATCCTGATAAGGATTTGGTTACAGCCGAACTCATCCGGGAACTGCGCAATCATCAGATTGATGTCAATATTTATACTGTTAATGATGTTGAAAGACAAAAAAGCCTTTTGCAGTATGGAGCCACTTCGATCATTACCGATTTTCCTGATCTTTCTATCCTTGACCAGCTGAAATAAAAAAGGGCGTCATCTTCAGATGACACCCTTCCTGTTTTCGTTCTATGTAAAACAGCTTTAATGTAGTTTTATGTGGGCAATCGCTTCTTCCATGTCGTGCTGAACACCTTCATACACGTTGACCAGTTCATGCCAGTTTTTGTGATCTGACGGCTGCAGGTCATTGAGTCTCTGCTCAAGATGTTCCTGTTTAGCGATAATCTTGCTGAAAATCTGAACAAGTGTCTGCTTGGTGTCTTCCTCTGATGTTCTTGTCTCGAACTTAATTCTGTTAATGTCTTCCTGAATCTGTGCGAGTTGTCCCCTGATCTCCTGGTATTCTTTTGAAAGTTTCATGATGACTCCTTTCTGCTTGTGTTTTGCGTCCAGTAAGCCTTACTTCTCGAAGAAGGTTGGACGCTTTCATATCACAATATTGATCCTTGCTTCGATCGATCATGAGAAAACAATAACTACTTCATCTCAATATGCAATGGTACCTTCTTAAGTGGGGAGGATGCAACTGTCTGCATGACTTGTCATCTTGAAAAGAAGTACTACAAATATAGATATGATATTAGTGATTTTAATATCGTAATGTTTTGAAATAAGGTGATTTTGTTTTCTACCGCCAAATCAGATAACAGGAGCAGAAAATGAGTACCGGAAAACACAGCCACAGTCATACGCATGATCATGAACATAATCACGAACATTCACACAAACATGGGGATTTGGAGCATAGCCATGCGCATCATCATGTGCATTCCCATGCCCACACCTATGAACATGAGCATGATCACAGTCATCAGTCGGGTGAAACGACGCATCGTCATCACCATGACCCGAAATCCGCGGTACACGAGCACAGTCATAAGGATCATGAAAAAGAAACCCACGATCACAGCCACTGATTATCTTGGAATAGAGGTTGCTGGCTGAACTCTGCAGTCTAGGCGAAGGAGTGCTTTCTTATGATTAGAAGATTTTGAGCAGGAACAGTGCGATGTCGATTGAGCTCATTCCTGTAGGATATGTTGCAAGTCCGATAAAGACGGATACGTTGAAATCAGACATATCAGATCTTGCACAGGGTGAATTTAATAAAATTACCAGAGAATATCGTAAGAAAGTCAAAGCGACTGTCGCTGAACTGGTTATTAACCAAGAGTATCAGGAATTGCTTGACGGTATTGATGAATTCTCCCATGTCCTTGTTCTTTACTGGCCGCATTTGCT
>QKIH01000154.1 GCA_003249645.1 Desulfobulbaceae bacterium
GATATGCGTTCTGCCATGAACTGTGTGGCTGCCGTGATGGGGAACGGGTATCTGCCCAGTGCTGTTGAGTTCATGGATCATAAGTGTCTCAAGCTGGTAGGGGAATTACTGCCTTTTTCACTGCCGGAAGGAAAACCTTCAATTCTTATCATAGAAACAGACGGGCCGCAAAAGCAGATCGAGGCAGAGATAGCAGCTATCGCAGAGATCGCCCGGGAACAGGGCGCGAAAGAACTGCTTACCGCTGCAACCGTTGAAGAACGAGAACGGATGTGGTGGGTTCGGCGTCAGGTCAGTCTGCGCATTCATGATTACGCTCATCTGTATATCCCTGAGGATATTGTAGTTCCCATTTCAGCCATTGCGGAGCTTGTAAATGCTCTGCCTCAATATGAAGAGCAGTTCGGCTTTGAGGTGTTCTCTTTTGGCCATGCCGGTGACGGGAATATCCATCTCAATATTACCACCCAGAGCGATTCCCAGGAAGAACAGGCCTGGGAGGGCACGAAAGCCCTGCTGGAGCTGACCTTGCGACTTGGCGGAACTATTTCTGGAGAACATGGTATCGGCATTGCTAAAAGCCCGTACATCGGTTTGGAGCTGAGTTCACCAAGTATCGCCATCCAGAAAAAGATCAAATCGATATTTGACCCGAATACTATACTGAACCCGGGAAAAATCTTTCCCCAATAAGAGGCTGTAATGGATTTTACAACGACAGAGATAAGAGATGAAAAACTTGTTTCCAGTAGAAGGGTTCAGCGAATTTCTTCATCTGCCACCAAGGAAATGGCTGTGATTGCAGCAAGAATAGGTGGCTGTGTCTCTCTGGGGCAGGGGGTTCCTTCCTTCCCGATGCCGCCCCATATCATTGACGCCGTATCGGATGCACTGCGCCAGAATCGGGCAAGCAGTCAATATTCACTGCAGACCGGAATGCTTGAGCTGCGTCAATGTGTTGCCAGGTGTTCCAAAGAGAAAAAAGGTATAGAGCTTGATCCGGAAACTGAAATCTGTATAACCGTTGGGTGGATGAAGGGGATGAAGTTATCCTGCCGACGCCTACTTATGCCTCGTATATTGAACAGGTTACTCTGGCAGGCGGCACCTCAGTTCATGTTCCCTTAACTGATAACTGGCAGTTGGATCTGGGCGCTATTGAACAGGCTGTGACATCCCGTACCCGTGCGCTGATGATCTGTTCTCCCGGGAATCCAACAGGGACAGTTTTTTCCAATGATGAAATCCTGGATCTTTGCAGACTGGCTGTCGCCCGTGATTTTGTCATTATTCTTGATGAGGCGTATGATTATATTGTCTACGATGGTGAGGAACCGGTTAATCCCTTCAAGTATGACGAATTTCGCGATCATGTCATCTCTGTCTCATCGCTTTCAAAGAAGTTTGCCATGACCGGCTGGCGAGTGGGCTGGGTTACCGCAGCGAAAAAGTGGATGGAGCAGATTATGAAGGTTCATGATGCCACTGCAATTTGTTCTCCAACCCCTTCACAAATAGCAGCAATCGCAGCCATGGAAGGTGATCAGACCTGTGTGGACGAGATGTGCTGCGCACTCAGAGAGCGACGGGACATCTGTTGCGAACGGCTGGACAGGCTTGGTTCATACTTTTCCTATGTGCCGCCTAAAGGTGCATTTTATGTTATGGCGAAATATCTTTTTACCGATGAAGATTCGCACAAAGTGGCTGTTCGCCTGCTGGAAGAGGCCAAGGTAATTACCATTCCCGGAGGCGCATTTGGACAGGGCGGTGACGGGCATCTCCGTTTGTCGTTCGGGGCAGAGCCGCATATTCTGCACGAAGCCTTTGACCGGATCGAGCAGTGGGTAGCGGGGATGTAATAGTCTGACCAGTGCCTTGTTAAGGGACGACCAGAACCGGGCAGTAAATCGTATTTAATACCTTATGTGTAACGCTGCCGAGAAACAGGCCGGCAATTTCTGAGTGTCCATGTGAACCCATGATTATCAGATCATAGGCTTTAGCTTTTGACCGCTCGGTCAATACCTGGCCAGGCTCTCCGTCAACAGCTTCAAGTGTGCAGTCAACCTCCTGATTTTCAAAAATATCTTTGGCCTGCTGCAAGACAGCTTCAGCCTCCTTTCTTCTATTGGCCCTGATTTCTGCAATCAGAGAATTATCTGATAATACTTCTGATAAAGTTGAACTCCATTCGTTATAACAATGGACAATGGTAACATGGGCTCCATAAAGTTTTGCCAAATCCAGAGCATACATTGCGGCGTTTATTGAATGGCCGGAACCGTCAAAGGGAAGAAGAATTTTTGTTATTTTCATGAGAGGACTCCAACAGTAAGAGTTGAGTGTATTCAAATCTTTTCCTTGTGTCACTTTCTATAACTACATTATATCACATTGACAGTCTGACTCAAATGAGGGGGGGGGCAATTTTCAGATTTCCGGGAGATATCTTTGCTGTAATGAAAATTTGTACTTGCTGTCTAGCAGTTCTGGCTGATCAGTGTTCCGACAATACCTGTTTACACTGCTCAATTATATTGAGAAATACATTTGCCCCTTCTATGATTAAATCATCGGGAAAATCGTAATCGGGATGGTGCAGCGGCGGAATTGTAATCCCGGCACCAAGGCCGAAAAATGCACCTGGAAGGTGTTGGGTGTATACACCAAAATCTTCTGACCAGCGAAACGGGCTTTGAAGCTGAACCGTTCGGTTCGAATTTGCCTTTTCAATCAGCTCGACGCACCTGTCATCGTTGCTTGTTGCATCAAACACATCGCTGTATTCCATATGCCAGTCAAGACCTTTTATTTCCGCTTTTTCGGCTGTTTCCCGTTCAATTGCGCGGACCATTTTCAACATGTCGTCATCGGTTGCTGACCTTACCGTGATATAGAGTTCGGCCCTGGCCGGTGCGGTACCAAAGGCCTTATCTCCGAGTCGTGCGCCGACAACTGTGCAAAAACTGAGTGGGTTGTTAAGACCGGTATGCTCTCGTATGTTTTCGGCAAAGTCGATCAGTTGTGCCATTGTCGAAGCCGGGCTGCAGCCGGTTTCGGGTTGGGCTGCATGGGCTGTTTTGCCGGTCAATGTTATGGTTAAGCCCCTTGAGGCGCAGCAAAAGGTACCTTTGCGCACAAGGATTTTCCCATGCTCATATCCCGGCACATTATGAAGGCCGAAGATCATTTTCGGATTTACTTGTCTGAAAACGGGATCTTCAACAATCTGTCTGCTGCCTTCACCTGTTTCTTCTGCCGGCTGAAAAAGCAGTGCTACTCTGATGTTTTTAGGCGCATTGAGAGATAATGCTTCAGCTACAGCTGCTAGGATGGCTATGTGACCATCGTGACCGCATTTATGTGCAACGCAGCTATTGCATGAAGCATAGGGCAGATTTGGTGGTTCCTCTATGGGGACGGCATCAAGCTCACAGCGAAGCATCACGCAGGGGGCTTCAGCTTTGCCGAAAACGACTATTACACCACTGCTGCCAACTTCCGTGTAGATGTTGTCCGGGGTAAATCGACTGAAGAATTTTATGATACGGCTTGCTGTCTGAAACTCCTGGCCGGACAGTTCCGGGGTCTGATGCAGGGTGTGCCTGAATTGTATAATGTCTTCATGCATTGTTTCTTCTTCCATTCTTTTTTGAGGCAGTTTTGAGATGTATTGATATGATGAAGCACAGAAAAACTTCACCGATTACTGGCTTGCTAGATTAATCGTTTGATGGATGGGAATCAATCCAGATAAATCGAATATCAGTAACAAGAATATATTCACTGAAATCTGCAAATTAGTTCGGGAATAGTATAGGATAATGAAAGATGAAGAGGGGAAGGGGCAGGACTCTTTCAACCCGGCTATTTATGATTACCACGTTGCTGTGATTCTGACAAAGAGTCTGTTGCAAAAGAGCCTGAAACTGATAGTGTTTAATCAGTCTGGACGTGTATGTTAATTATTCGCAGCAGGTTTTACCGTAAACGGTTAAACCGCCGTTTTTAACGGCGGTCCATGCTGCTCATTGAAACTTATTCCGTGCGCTGCACTACTTTTACTTCCGGCTTTTAGCCGAAAATAAAAGCCACACGTTTTACGTGTGGTCGTTTACTCAAGTTTTGCCTGGGGAGGCTTACCCCGAACATTTTTCATAGTTCAGGGTAAGTCTTTTTCTTGTTACCCAAAGTATTTCATTAATATAATCGCTATCTGGAAGTAGAGAGTTATTCCCACCGCGTCAATGATTGTGGCGATGAATGGGCCTGCTGTCAGAGCAGGGTCGAGCTTGAACTTTTTGAGTACCAACGGCATCAGTGCACCGGTAAGGTTTGCCGCTAGCAGTGTTGCAACCAGTGAAAAGGCAACAATGCATCCCAGCAGACTGGAACTGTCCTGCAGAAAAACACGGAAGTAGGACATCAGCCCCAGTGCGCCGCCAAGCGCCAGACCCATCACCAGCTCACGCCGGAAAACGCGGCCGAAGTCGCCGGGGGTGATTTCGCCAAGCGCCAGAGCACGAACCACCATGGTTGCCGATTGCGTCCCGGCATTACCGCAGGTTCCCGTAACAAGCGGAATAAAGAAGGCCAGAGCAACCATCTGTTTGAGTGTTTCGCTGTTGAGCTCCATGATGGTTGTTGAGAGCAGCGAGGTCAGCAGAAGCAGGGCCAGCCATATGCCCCGGCTCCAGAAGAGGCGGAGCAAAGGGCGTTTGAAATATTCTTCTTCAAACGGCATAACTGCTGAAATACGCTGAAAGTCCTCTGTGGATTCAGCCTCGATGATATCGATTACGTCATCGATGGTGATGATACCAAGCAGTCTGTTCTCGCTGTCGATAACCGGCACTGCGAGCAGATCGTATTTGGAGATGATTCCGGCCACTGCCTCGACTTCAAGATCATGCGGTACGGAAATTACCTGGGTTTCCATGATTGACTGCAGGGTAAGCCGCCTTTTGGCGATAATCAGATCCCGCAGTGAAAGGGTACCAATCAGCTTACGATCGCTGTCCGTGCAATAGACATAGTAGATGGTCTCTTTATTGGGAGCCTGAAGCCTAAGCTGTTCCAGAGCCTCTTCGACGGTGAGATGGATGGGCAGCATGGCGTATTCGGTCGTCATTACCGAGCCGGCAGTTCCATCCTCATATTGCCAGAGACGGCGGACTTCGTTTCGCTCCACCTGGGCAATAAGCGGCATGATGGATTGGCGGACTTCATCATCGACAGCTTTGAGCAGGGCGACCCGGTCATCAGGGTCCATATTTTCTACAAACCGCAGCATGGTCTGGGTGTTACCTTTTTCCAGACAGGCTTCCTGTACTTCAATGGAGAGCTGTGAAAAGGCATCGATGGCCTTGTTGCTGCCGATATTCAGCAGCAGATCAACAATCCGTTCAGGGGCAATATTGCTTTCTTCCAGAACTTCAGCTATGTCTGAAGGATGCTGGCTTTGCAGGTTTTCAAATTCATCAGCAAAAACATCCACGAATGCAGGATTTGCAAGATGAGAAATATCAAGGGCGTAGGTCATAACGCGCTCCTTACCGTTTTACCTGACCAAACAATCAGCTGGTCGGTATACAGTTCGGCGCTACGTCCCTACTGGAATATATGGGGGCGAGGCGGAAAGAAGACCGACAGCATGTCGTTCAATACAATAATTATATTTTGACTCGGAGGTTGCGAGTCGTCGCAACTGCCAGGGTCTCTGTCGTTCATATCCTATCCTAGGTTAAATGTGTGCCGGAGGCCTTAATGTAACTGTTCGTAAACAGCAGTATCATTGAAAAGCATACTGAAAATAAAGATATCTCAGTAAATTCCGACTGTTAAGGGTGTCTTGCGAAAGACACGATCAACGACATTAACATAATGGTCGTTTCTTTGCATTGAATATTTCTTGCAGTCTCCTGCTGTGCTTCAATTTTTTTTGTGAATGTGAACTGTCCTGACGAGGTATTGTTCACTGTCGCATCCTGGGTGTTGCTGCTGGCGTATTATAAGGCAATCGACTCATTGAACAGAATGTTTATCCTGAACAGAAAGAAGAAAGACGTCTTTTTTATCAGAAACTTAAAAGGGGGAACCGGAATATCTGTTGTTATCTGAAGATCATACCTCAGTAGACATGACTGTCTGAAAATATTAACGATTGCACCTATCAGGCAATCAAATAATTGGGGATGAAAATGCTTTTTTCTGGTATAAAAAAACACTTTCTTAATCTTCAGGAGACCCTCATGACGACTCTTCTTCGAACTTTTTTCTTCACATTGTTCAGTGTTTATCTCGCCGCTGCTGGCAATAGTTCTGCTGCCGTGCAGACTGTGAGCCTTCCGGTTACCCTTGATTACCCTCTGTTGCAGTCTTTACTTGTCAATCGGGCCTTTCCTGAAACGGGGGAAACGGTGACCCTGATCAATGAACTGAACGGCTGTGTCTATCTCACAATGGCAAAGCCTAAAGTCAGGGAGTATGGCGGGAGACTTCAGCTGGAAGTTGAGGTCCGTACCCAGGCGGGGACACCCATAGCAGGAAATTGTTTCAACCCGATTGAATGGTATGGCTTCCTGGTTTTTGAACAGCAGCCGTATATTACCAAAGACTGGCAGCTGGCCTTTAATACGGTCGACACAAAACTGCTTGGACCTGACCGACAGCCCGGCAGCGTCAGTTCAGTACTGTGGGAGTTGATAAAGCCGTATATTCATAACTATATCAATTCATTGACCATTGACCTCATGCCGTCGGTGACGGATATGAAGAGCTTTTTAATGCCTCTTTTTCCCCACCAGATACAGGAACGTACGGCTGCCATGCTGGCTTCCATGCGGCCTGGACCGGTGAAAATCCTGCCTGATCAGGTGCACATTGATATTCTGGCTGAGGTGGAGGAGGTCTTTGATCCGATGACGGCCGATAAAGCGGAAGAATTGACCGATGAGGAGCTTGAACAGGTTGTCGCCCTCTGGGAGAGTATGGATTCCATGCTCAGTTTTCTGGTAACGGTGCTTTCCCAGGAAGTCCTCACTCCGGATGAACAGGGGATTCTGATAGATGTTCTCCTCGATACACGCTATCGTTTTACCGATGGGCTTGCCTCCAGAGAGATCGGCCAGGATTTTGTTCGCAGACAGTTTGTCGATGCCTGGCAGCAGCTTTCGCCGATTTTTCATAACCACCTATATAAAAAGAAGGGGGGAGCAGACCTGCTCGGTTATCTGGCCTTTGTTTCCTCATCAGACGCCCTGGCAGTACTCGACAGGCTTGGCCCCACATTCGGTCTGGAGATCAGCCGAAACGGTCTGGTAAGGCTGATGCAGATGCTGCATGCCGACCCGCAGCTGCTTGATTACCGATATGGTATCAATCCCGGTTTACAGAAACTGTTCCGGCTCAATCAGAATCCGCAAAATCTGCAGAATCCTCAGAGTCCTCAGAATCCTCAGAATTCGCAGAAACCCGAGCAGGATGGCGGGATGGATCTCATCAATTCGATCCTTGATCTGTTTGCGCCGACTCTTGTCTATGCAGCGCAGCAGCAGATAACCATGGAAGATATCCGTCCGTGGATAGTCCCTTCCAGTAAACATGATGAGTATATTAACAAAGTCAATGCTGTGCTTGATGTGGCGATTGTTAAAGCAGAACATCAAGATATGGTGCCAGAGAAATTGACGACCATATTTCATAGGCTTATTGAAGCACTGGCGTGGCAGGAGAGTTGCTTCAGACAGTTTATCAGCAAGGATGGCAAGCTTACCTATCTACTTTCTTATAACAACAGTTCGGTTGGTATCATGCAGGTTAATGAAAGAGTGTGGCGCGGTATCTATGATCGGGAACGCCTGCGCTGGGATATTCGCTATAATTCTGCTGTCGGTTGTGAAATAGCGGCTATGTATCTTACCCGGTATGCCCTGCGTGATGCCAAAGCAGTGCAGAACATGAAAGAAGAGGACCTTGCCGGGCTGGTTTACGCAATGTATAACGGCGGTCCCGGCCAGGTCAATAAGTACGGGGAACGGGTGAAACGAAATAAGCTCTACAAAAGCGATAAACTGTTTCTAGAAAAATATGGCTATGTGAAGAACAATGATGCCGAAAGTCTCAGAAAATGTCTTGTCGGCGGTTGATGGTGATTAGTGAAAAAGAAGATCGGCCTGGTCTTTCTGCAGCTGCAGTGACCAGCTGCTGATCTTCTCAATGGTTGCGGCAATATCTTCCTGATCTCCCGGCATGAATGGCATGAGTGTTTGGTGATAGTTGTTTTCAATCTTGCTTATCTGCTTCAGGGTAAGCAGGTAGCTGGATTTACTGTTAAAATGCTTGCGCATCAAATCATCGATACTGTTGCCGTCTGTCGACAGCAGCTGAATGTAGTAGCCGGTCAGCATGGTGATCCATTCTGTATAATCGTTAACTGCCTCAGGCGGCAGGTCATTTACCTTGCTGATGATTTCTGCAACATCAGGCCCGCTATTGTTTTCTACGGCGGTTCGGGCCGCATCAATACACATTTCACGGGTAATCATCCAGTTTTTGCAGAAAGTGCTGATTCCGTTTTTATATTCTTTCATCTTCCAGGCAAAGAAAACGAAAAAAACCGGGATGAGCACCATCCACAGAGGGGGCTTTGGTTTGTCAATAACCTTGAGGGCGAGCTTTCTTGCCTGTTGCTGTTCGTAGTCGACCAGCAGGCCGCTCTTTTCTGCCGTTGATAGTGTTGTCGTCATTCACAAAACCAGCTGTTACTTGAGCGCATTTTCGATGTAGTGTTCACCCTCTGCCACCTGCTCAACATCGGTGTAGTAATACCGTGACGGATCGATGCCGTTCTGACTCAGAGAATTGTGCATCCTGGATAGAATGGGCACAGAGGCTGTAATTGCAGGCAATACTCCATAGATGAAGGTAATGGTAATCCCGAATGCCAGAAAAAATTGCATGAGCCGTTTAGGAAGAGGCTGTTGGGCCGGAGCTTCACATCGGTTGAGTCTGCTGCTTGCTGTTGTCATTTGACTGCTCCGCGTTGTGAAAATGGCTATGGGACGGTTGTCGCCCCATAGCCAGAAATTGGTTTATCAGATCTTCGCAGTAATTTCAGGGAAGACCAGGTAAAACATGATGTAGGCCATGGTAAGAGTCAGCACCAGATTGAGACTCTGACCGCAAACGTAGAGAATGAGCGGTTTGCCGCCTTTAAAATATTTGGACAGTTCACGGAAGTTGGTTGAAAGACCAATTGCAGCAAATGAAAGGGTGAAGAACCAGTCGCGGAGCAGACGGGTACCGCCGCGGATGGCGCCATGATCAAGCAGTGCGCTGCTCATTTTACCACCGAGTTGTGAATCAAGGATTGAGAAGAGGATCGAAACAGCAAGGAATCCAAGAACGAATTTGGGAAAACGGTGCCAGATTTCTCCTGCCCCGACGGTTCTTTTTTCGGTACTGTCCTGTTCAACAACGAGACACCAGTAAAGAGCGACACAGAAGGCCGTCACGCCGATCATGACGTTCTGAATCATTTTAATGGTTGCCGCGACATAGAGTGCTTTCTCTCCGAGGAAAGCTCCGGCAGCTGCAACTGCACCGGTAGAGTCAATGGTTCCGCCCATCCAGGCGCCGCCAAGGATTTCAGGCATACCGACACTCTTGATGATCGCAGGCATGATAATCATCATCAGTGATGTAAAGACGAGTGAAAGACCGATTGACAGGGTCAGTTCCTCTTTTTTAGCACGACAGGCTGCTGCTGTTGCGATGGCCGCGGAAGTACCGCATACCGACATGTCGGCAGAGATGGTGATGTTGAGGGTTTTGGAAGGCATCTTGATGACCTTCTGACCGAAAATATAGGTGGAGATGAGAACAATAGGGGTGACAACCCAGGCAACAAAAATACCCGGGATACCGATTGCCATGATTTTGCCGAAAAGTACTTCGGCACCAAGCAGAACGAGACCGGTTTTAATGAAGAACTCAACCTGGCAAGCAGGCAGTACCCATTTCGGGGTGCCTACTGTATTGGCATAAATCATACCGAGAATAATGCCCCATGCTTCTGCTCCGACACCATACTGCTTGGAAATGGCCTGTCCGCCCAACATGTAGGCCAGTACAGCGAAAAGAAAAACAATAACAAAACCTTTTGCAAATTCACCGACACTTTTTCCCATCATCTTTATACCGACACCGAAAAAGATGATGAGGAAAATACACATACCGATCAGGGTGATGAAATAATTGTAGGGTTTGTTGGTGCTTTTATCTTTGGCTTTTCCTTCAGATTTTTTATCTGCACGCCATGCCGCAATTGAATCTTTGGCCTGGGTGTTGAGGGACTCGTTTGAAAAACCGGCAGCTTCAGCAGCTTTTTCAGCCGTTACAGCAGCGGCAAGAGAAGCGGCAGTTTTGGCTTTTGCCTCTTCATACTTAGGCATTGCCTTTTCGTTTTTCGCATTGGCCTGGGCTTCGGTCTGGATAAACGCATCTATCGGGTTGCTGCTCCAGCTGCCTGGCTTTTTAGTCCAGTGGTTGAGAAACTTGCCGTAGCCGGAGACCTTTGCCGCGTTTAAGGTTGAATCGTCGTCGGCTTTATACCAGGCAACTGTCTTAAACGGTGCCCGGCTTGCTTCAGCAGCCTGAACCTGCATCGCCTCGTTAATCTTGGATGAAAAATCTGCTTTCGGCCCCATTCCGAGGTAAGCAATCAGACTTACTATGACGACAAGAAAACCGAGCCATATGGCGAAATAATCTTCTTTTGTCCATAAATCCGACAACTTGCTTTGTCCATGGTCCACTACTACTTGCGAATCATTCCTGTCCATGCGTCCCTCCCATACAAGTTTTTACAGCAGGTTTCACAGCCATGCCCATAACAAATGACACATGCTGCGCCATTGTGCGGCCGGCCAACTTCGGCAGGTCGGTATTTAACTGTTAAATTAAATGTTTCCGAAATATTATAAACAACATAGCTGGTATCTCACAAGAAATATCAGCAGGGCATTGAAAGGTCAGGTCATTTTTTTTGATTGCATGAGCAGCGTGGCAGGCAGAATCTGAGAAATAAAACGTTCAGGTGTTGTTTGCTCTGTTGGGACGGGATAGTTGAAACGAGTGAAGCGATGAAGGTGTTATTTGTAGACGTTGAGTGAAGCGCTTGCAGGGGGGATGTCCTGTATCAGACATCCCCCGGATTCAGCATGGCAGATCAGCCTTTTGGTCTGCTGTAGGTCTTGTATGGTGTTGTGTAATCTTGTGCTATCCAACCGTAAGCATCATTGGAAAGACGGACATAGTACCAGCCGTTTTCAAAGCCGTCGACTTCAACGACAGCTCCTCTGTAAAGCTGTCCTATAACTTGATAGCGACTGCCTGGGCCGGTTCGTATATTGAGGCTTTCCGCAGTAATCATGACTTGTTCCCCTGAACTGATTATAACCTGAGTCTGGACGGGTCTGTTGATGACGATATAATCCCGACCGTCTCTGTCGTAGTAGACATCCTGACAGTCATAGATGTAACGACCGTTATAATTATAGGTGGTACAATTGGGCGGCAGTTCTCTTACCCTTGCACCGATAGGAGCTTCGACAGTAATGTATCCGCCGCTGCTTTGCGACTTGTAAAATTTGCCCATGGAATAATAGAATGCTGCTCCACCGACTGAAAGCCAGAAAACATCACTTGGCAGAGAACGGTGGTATACTCCTCTGGGATATGGATCATAATGGCGATGATCATAAGAAGGTGGACGATGATTATAAGAAGGAGAATGAGGCGGTTTCATGACCGGAGCCGGTGCATGTGATTTTTGAGGCCAGAGCCAATACTTATCCTTATTATTATGGTCAGCCTTTGGAGGCGGCGGCGAATTAGGAGGCGACTTTGCAAAGACTGCAGTGCTCTGCCCCATGTAGAATGCCAAAGAAACCAGAGCGACCAAGGTTCTCAGAGAAAAAAGACTCTTTACGTGTAACGTTTTCATTTATTCACCCCGCTGAATAATACTTTCGCTTTTCAACAATGGTCAGCAATCTGATCGCACTGAAAAGCGTACTAAGTATGAAATTATGCTAAGAAGCATTACATGCCTTGTCAACTTGTACGAAGGCGCAAAACATGATCAAGCGTATCCATAATTTCACGTGTAAAACCGGCCGGAGGATTGTCAGCAAGACGATTGCTGTTCCTTCCAATGCCATTGATTTGTTCTTCATTCTCCCCTAGTATGCGGTCGCAGCTTTCATATATATAGTTTTTTTGTATGTCATCAAACTCTGTTATCTCTTTTCCAAATCGCATAATATAATCGAGAAGAGACTGTGTTACAATGTTGTATAGCAGTTCCTGTTCACTAGTGGCCTGTCGCACTCTCTGGTAGGCTGTACTGCATATTTCATGGCGGCAGTTGTAAACAGCTTCGGTCAACGGCAGTTGCGGTTCCAGTCTCTTAATCATTTCCGGGTGCTGATTTTCCCATTCGACATATTCTCTGGCCTGTTTTGCAGCGACTTCAGCACGTTTTTCATTGATCAGAAATGAAGTATAGAGAAACATCAGCTTGGGCATGAGAAACGGTGCATGCCTCATTGCTTCCCGCATGATCGAAAAAAAAGCCTTCCTGTGTTCTTTTGGAACGCCGACCGTATAATAAAAGAAGGTTCGGCTCATCATCCGGCGAAAACGCCAGAATGATGAGAGCTTGATCTTGCCGACGTTGGGTTTTCGTTTGACCCCGTGGATGAAGCCAATCACCCTTTTGGCAAAGTGGTCTGGGTTGAACACCACATCGGAGTAATCAGCAAGGCCTTCTATCAATTCTGTTCTGGTCAGATTTTTTGGAATGATGTTGGTTAAAATATCCATCCTGTCCTGGCCTTTGTCGTCCAGGTTCACCAGTCGGCCCTCTCTCTCCATCCGGTACCAGAGTTTTGTCCCGGCAGGTGCCATAAGGGGATGACAGTTGTGGTCCATTATGCAGGCTGCTTCGATAAACTCGATGGTTTTCCGGAAGGTGTCTTTATCATCCGAATCCATGCCGATGATCAGCGAACCGAGTACCGGAATGCAGTAAGACTGGATCTTTCTTACAGCCTGCAGGATATCTGTTCTCAGATTCTGCTTTTTATTGATATTTTCAAGAGATCTCTTATCAATTGATTCAATGCCGATCAGGACCTGGATGAAATTACAGTCAGCCATGAGCTCGAGCAGTTCTTCATCTTCTGAAATTGTGATGTCAGACTGGGTGATGTATCCCAGAGGGATTTCAAGTGAATGGTTAAACGCTATCAGTTCACGTAGCAGTTCCTTGCTGTATGAGCGTTTGCTGCCGAAGTTGTCGTCGGCCAACATAATAAGTTTGCCGCCGAGTCTCTGCACAACCCTGACCTCTTCCAGCACCTGGGAAATTTCTTTGGAGCGCTGTTTTCTGCCGTAAATATAGATTACGTCACAGAAATCACAGTCAAAAGGGCATCCTCTCGTTGTCTGGACTGCCACTGCACCATATTTGGGAATATGCTCGCCAATCAGATCCCATCGCGGAATTGGCGAATTGGTCAGATCCGGTTTGGAGATCTGCTGGTAGCGCGGCTGCGGTGTTCCAGCCGCGATATCCTTAAGAAACTGCGGCCAGGTGAACTCTGCTTCGCCATAAAAGACCACATCAAATAAGGCCAGGGCTTCAGGGCTCATTTTCATCGTGCCGGCGCCGCCTGCAACGACGCAGGTGCCTTTTGCTTCCGCACGGAAATGGCGGGCAAGATCAAGTGTTCTGTGAAGCTGATTGACTAATGTCGTAATGCCGATGATATCATAATACTTATCCCCGACAGCTTCTTCAGCGGGGCCGCTCATAAACTCATCGTGGATTTCAATCTCGTGCTCAGCTGGGGTTAAGGCCGCGATAGTTGTCAACGCAAGGGGAGCAAAAGCAGCGTGGCTGCCTTTTTTCATCATCTTTGCAATGAGCGTTACCTGTTCAATTGCATTTCTGAAGTAATCATCTTCCGAGCGTGGATTTATGAGTAATATTTTCATGATGAGTAGTCGTTTTTCTGGTGCTGCGAAGAAAAGAGTGTAGTTGGGCCAATTATCGTTATACAAAAAATATCTCTGATTTATATACTCCAATATATTAGCTTTTTACAACTTTTTCGGGAAACCGTTGGCTGGCAGGTCGTGTAATCGGATCTGGAGTCAGTCTTTTGATTCAACTGATCAATATTTGAGGCTGCTTATGCCGGATTCGAAAAGTTGGCCAGCTCAGTTAAAACGTGTCAGGATGCGCGGGGAAAGAAAAGAGGGTAACGTGAAAAACTATTAGGCAGGAATTGACAGGCAGGTGTCTTCGACCTGCCTGTCTTGTGTCAGTCTATTTCAAATTCTTTTTCAGTTTGATGATATACAGTGTGTTGCCGTCAATTTTGTCTGTACCGGGCAGGATTTTCTGAATTACTTCGCCATCCTTTTCGGCAACAGCAAAATCATCGTCGTTAAGTACACCGATGGTTGTGTCGTCGATATACCAGATGCCCTCAAGCTTGTC
>QKIH01000043.1 GCA_003249645.1 Desulfobulbaceae bacterium
CCTGTTGCCGTTATTGCAGGGGCAAAACATATCGGCAATGCCAAAATATTTGTCGACTGGTGCCTCAGCCCGGAAGGTCAGAAAGTACTCATGGAAGCAAGTCCCCGTGTACCAACCACTGATGTGGAAACACTTCCCGGCGTACCAAGCTTGAAAACACTCAATCTTGTTGCCTATGACCACCTTAAGTGGGGAAAAGAGCGTGAACGGGTTATTGAAGAGTTCAACAAAAAATTTGAAAAATTTCAGTAAGACTCAATGATAAAAAAAGCTTCATTCAATGAGTTTGATTAGACGTAAACCGCCTAGACACTCATGGTACCTCTGGTGCCTGAGTGTCTGCGTCTTCTTCTTGCTGGGCGTACTGATAGTTTACCCGACGGTCAGTGTCCTGCTGTCAAGCTTCTCACCGCAGGGCACCTTTTCCTTCAACAACTACACCACGCTTTTTCACAGCAGTAAATTTTTCAGGTTGTTCTGCCAATCCATCCTGGTCTCGCTGGGCAGCGCGTCACTCGCCACTCTGTTTGGTACCATACTGGCAATTCTGGTTGTTAAAACAGTCTCACCGTTTAGGAAAATCATTGCCCTCATTTCTGTTTTGCCAATTATTTTACCTGGCTTTGTTACCAGTATTGCCTATATCTTTCTTTTCGGCCGAAACGGCCTGATCACCTATAAGCTTCTTCACATTTCATGGGATGTCTACAGTTGGAAGAGTGTTCTCATTCTGCAAAGCATAGATCAAACAACCACCGCATTTCTTATGCTGGCCGCAGCATTAAGTTCTTTAGGCAGTAAGCCGGAAGAAGCGGCAAAAATGCTTGGTGCAGAAGACTGGCGCATTCTGTGGCAGATAACAATCAAACTGGTAAAACCGATGATTTTTGGCGCCTTCCTGCTGAACTTCATCGCAGCAATGGGCGACTTCAGTACTCCGCTCATCGTCGGCGGCCCTTTTGATACCCTTGCTTCAGCCTCCTATACCGAACTGATTGGCAAATATAATATCTCCATGGCTGCCACCTACAATATTGCGTTGCTCATTATCGCCATGCTCGTCTTTTATGGATACAACCATTTCACCAACTGTAAAAACGAAGAATTAAGCTGGCGCTCCGGGAAATCTGCACCGCTTACCCTTGATGGTTTTCGCGGTATCATCCTGCGTTCCATTGCGGCAATCTTTCTCTTGTTTGTTCTACTGCTCTCTCTGGCTGTCATTATTGCAGCCTTTACCAAGAGAAGCTACAACGCGACCAGTTTCACTCTGGAATATTTTACCATGGTCAGCGAGCGGGGATTTGCATCAACTGTCTACACCATTTTGTTTTCATTCTGCGTCGGTATACTTACCGCTTTTTTTGGCCAGGTGCTTGCTTATCTCATCCAGCGCGTCCGTATTCCGGCAGGAGGTATTATTGATTTTATCGCAACCATTCCCTTTGCCCTGCCGGGAACACTGATCGGTGTAGGATACGCCATAGCATTCAACCGACCGCCGCTGCTTCTTACCGGGACCTGGTTTATCATCGTCATGAATCTGGTGGTGAGAAAGATGCCGCTTGGCATACGTACCGGTACCGCTATCCTGCAGAAACAGGATTCATCGCTCGATGAAGCAGCCAAACTCCTTGGCGCCTCATCTTTCAGAACATTTTTTACAATCAATCTGCCGCTTTTGAAAGCATCTATTCTGATCTGCTCGCTCTATGCCTTTGTCACAACTATTCAGGCTTTAGGCTCTATTATTTTCATTATTACACCTGGCACGAAGCTTCTCTCTGTCGATGTTTTTGAAGCAGTCATTAAAGGCGAACTCGGTGTCGCGGCGGCATACTCATTTATCATGCTGCTGATCGGTCTTACCGGGGGCGCACTGTTCTATTTTATTTCCACCAGAAACCAAGGTTAAATGTTTCGGTACAGGTCATGACAAACGAAAAGAATACAGCCCTTCTGGACATCAAGAATATTTCGAAAAATTTCGGCCACACCCAGGCATTAACAGATTTTTCCCTCCACCTGAAACAAGGGTCATTCTGCTGCCTGCTCGGACCGTCCGGCTGCGGCAAATCTACCGCGCTTCGCCTCATTGCAGGGCTGGATATGCCGGACAGTGGAACAATCCGGATAAAAGGTCAAACCATGAATAACATCCCGCCGCAAAAGCGGAATGTAGGCATGGTCTTTCAGCATTATGCCCTCTTCCCCCATATGAGTGTGGCTGAAAATATTGCCTTCGGCATTCAGGATCACCCCCCTGGTGAACAAAAACTGCTGGTCGAAAAGATGCTTGATATGGTTCGGCTTGGCAAATATGAAAAACGATCGATCAGCGAACTTTCAGGCGGGGAACAGCAGCGGGTCGCCCTGGCACGGGCCCTTGTGAAAAGCCCTGAACTTCTCTTGCTTGACGAACCCTTCTCCAACCTCGATATTCGGCTCAAAGAATCAATGCATGAGGAACTGTTCGAGCTTATCCGGCAGGTTAACATTACGACAATCCTGGTAACCCATGATCAGGAAGAGGCCATGTCGCTGGGAGACACTATTGTGTTAATGAATCAGGGAAAGATAGAACAAGCCGGAACTCCACAGGAACTTTACTGTCAGCCTGAATCGAGTTTCTGTGCAAATTTTCTTGGCAGAGTAAATCTTTTCTCAAGAGATGCATTTCATACATTGTTTTTGCCAACTGATATTCTGCCGACGGTAACAAAAAATTCATACAGCTTTGTCGCTATTCGACCGGAATCGTTCAAGCTGGCAGAAAACCATGAAAAGGCTGCGATCGAACTTGAAATAATAAGATCAACCTTCCATGGCAGTTTCTTTCGATACGTAGCAAAACCTGCATCAGATGATGCCCCTGAACTGGAATGTACTATTGAGAAGAGTGCGGACAGCACCCTTTTGCATACAGGAAGACGCTACCGATTCACCTTCGATACAGCCTCGCTGTGTCTGCTTCCTCATTAGACATTTATAATTCTCCATTTCAACAAGAATGAAATTCAGCCAGAACATGTTTTCCGACTGCTGACTGTATAACAGAAGATACTGTCTGATGATAATTCAACAGGGCTTTATGCCATGGACAATTGCAGCACAAAAAAACCGTTTATTCAACAATGATAACAAACCAATGGTGAAGGCACCTTTTTATTTATACTACGATGCAGGACAATCAAATGGAAATAGCAAATAAATGGAACAAGTTAACAATTCCTGACTAAGTCATTTATAATCAGCAGGAACCAGTTAAAAAAATTCCTTTAAAACAAATCGTCACCTTCATGGCAGCCTTAATTATTTTTTTTGCTAATGATATCTAATTATTAAACAGTTCGCTGCTTCATTTTCGTCCATCACAGCAGGACCCTTAAATTGCCTTGACTGGCTTCTTTTGATTTTGATAAACTCAGTAGAGATATAAGAAATAGCAAAGTGTTTGATCGAGTCTTAAGGTTGAAGTACGTTCTCTCCTGCGTACTTATTCCAATAGTTACGTATCGCAGCATAAAACAGTAACGAAATGCCTGATAGATCAAAAACCAAAAGCATTCTTTCCTTTATCTGTCTTGACAATCATATCAGCTGGTTGCCACCGCCCGATAGAACTGCCCTATCCTGTCTTGCCCTTCTTTTTCTGCTTTTCATCTTCCCCTTTCATTCATTTGCCGAACAGACTGATCAAGGATCGGTTTTGCTCACTTCTGAAGAAAAACAATGGCTGATTGAGCATCCGATCATACGCGTTAACAATGAAAAAGCATGGCCGCCGCTCAATTTTTATGAAAACGGTGAACCTCAAGGATTTTCGGTTGATTACCTGAACATGCTTGCCGATAAAATCGGTATCCGGTTTGACTACCAGAGCGGACCGGAATTCGACGAATTTCTCAACAGGATGGAAAAAAAACAGCTTGATGTCATGCTGAACGTAGTGCCGACAAAGGAACGAGACAAGTTCATCCTCTTTACCGAGCCGTACAGCCATAATCCCAACGTTATCATCAGTAACAGAAAACACAAAATAGATGACCTGAAGCAACTGACAGGACTGACCATCGCCGTCCCGAAAGGCTTTTTCTATGAACAGGAAATCAAAGAGAATATCCCCGACATTAAACTGCTGCAAGTCGACAATATCGTGGAAGCCCTGAAAGCCGTTTCATTCAATAAGGCCGATGCGACATTACAGAAAGAGGCTATCGCTCAATATCTTATCGCCAGCAATATGCTGATGGGCCTCCATCTTTCGAGTGTGATGAAAATCAACCAGGCAGATCTTGAAAATCTGCGCATCGGGGTACGCAGTGACTGGCCGGTTTTCAGAACTATCCTGGACAAAGCCATCGCCTCCGTTTCAAAGGATGAACTCAGGCCGCTGCAGCAGAAATGGCTGCAGATAATGGAGAATCTGACTCCGGATATTCCACTCACCAAGAAGGAGTCAGAATGGTTGAAAACACACAACAGGTTCAGCCTGGGTATTGATCCCCGCCGAGCCCCACTCGAAGAGATCGATAATATCGGACATCACACCGGACTGGCCAAGGACATTCTCTCTATAATCGCTGACAAGCTTGATATAAGCTTCAATCCCGTGAAAAATCTATCCTGGCCCGGAGTTCTCATGGGCTTTGAAAACGGTATTGTTGATGTTGCAGCGGCAATGCCGTCTACCCCGGACAGATCGCGACACATGAATTTCACAGATGCCTATATTTCGCTGCCGCTGATGATTTTTACCAAGGCAGATCATCCGTATATTGCAGCATTAGATGAACTTGACCAACTAAAGGTGGCCGTAATAAACGACTATGCCATCGTTGAGTTCCTTGAAAAAGACCACCCGAATATCAAACTCCTCAAAGTTGACAGAGCAGAGGATGGTCTGAATGCTGTATTGGCAAACAAGGCTGACTGCTACATCGATACCCTGCTTACGACAACACACCAGATTCAACAGCATGGATACGACTCGATCAAAGTTGCCGGAGAAACACCTTATAAGTATACGGTATGTCTGGCAGTCAACAAGAACCTTCCCATCCTTCATTCAATCATGCAGAAAGCGCTGGCTTCGATATCAGACCAGGAACGGAACTCTATTTTCAGCAAATGGCGTTCCATCCAATATGAGCATCGTATGGACTATTCCAAAATCTGGAAATTAGCCGGAGCAGCAATAATTGTCATACTGGGTTTCGCCCACTGGAACAGGAAATTACGTTCTGAAATCAATGAAAGGGAAAAAACTGCAAAACAGCTGCAGGAATCCGAGGAGAAAACACGGGCGATGAGTGAATCTGTGCATGACGGACTGGTCATGATTAATGACCAGTCGAGAATCATGTACTGGAACAGCGCTGCTGAAAATCTTTTCGGCATAGCGGCTTCTGAAGCCATGGGGAAAAATCTTCACGCCCTGATCCTTCCTGAAGAGATGAGAGAAAAGGCGAGGAAAGGTATGGAACACTTTGCCAAAACCGGCAAGGGAGCGGTAGTGAACTCATTACAGGAACTTAATGCGCAGCGACGAGACGGCAGCTGTTTTCCTGTTGAAGTAGGGGTTTCCGGTTTTAAGATAGGTGATGCCTGGTATGCGGTAGGAACAGTCCGCGACATCACCGAAAGAATCAAAACCCAGGAAGTGGTGGCCGCAATCCGCACAGAACTTCAACTGATCTTTGACAATGCCCAGGTAGGCATCCTCTATCTGAAAAACGGCTACTCGCTCTATCGCTGCAATAACAGACTGGCTGATATCCTCGGTTATAAATCGCCAAAAGAGATGCTGGGGCTGACAATGACAGATTTTCATCTCACCAGTGACAAAGAGAGAGCCTTTGATGACACATTTTATACTCCTCTGACAAGCGGTCGTTTGGTACAGGCTGAATTTGAACTCCGAAAAAAAGATGGTTCAGGAATATGGTGTTCAATCAATGGCAAGGCAACCGATGAGCAGATTCCTGCCGATCTCAACCAGGGTGTCATTCTGGTACTCGACGATATAACAGAAAAAAGAAACGCCCAGAAAAAACTGAAAGAGAGCGAAAAACGCGTAAAAACCATCCTCGACTCCATACATACCGGCACCGTTATTATTGACCCGGTGGACCACCACATTGTTGATGTCAACCCAATTGCGGCAAAGATGATCAACCTTCCCCCCGAAAAGATCATCAACCGGACATGTTTTGAGTTTATCTGCCCGGCTAAGGAAGGACACTGTCCGATTGTCGATCATGGTCATGAAATAAGGGATTCCGAACATGTCCTGATCACCAATGACAAAAAGGAAATACCGGTACTCAAGACCACTACAGCAATCAATCTCAACTCCAGGGAATTTATCCTGGAGAGCTTTGTCGATCTGACAGAACAGAAGAAAGTTGAAAAGGAGCTGCAGGAAAACTTGGAAGAGCTTGAACGCTTTTACAAAATGGCAGTCGACAGAGAAGAAAAGATGATCAGCCTTAAAGCCGAAATCAATACACTGCTCAATGAAACTGGAAGGAACGATAAATATACCATCAGATAATTATACACAGGAGACAATCATGGATATTTCCCTCTTTAAGGAAATGAACAACGACATAGCCCTGAGCATATTGCAGCAGGTTCCCACCCCGGTCATGGCAGTTAATAGGGACATGAAGCTGATATTTATCAACGAATCAGGGCTGAAGCTGATTGGCAAAACCTTTGATCAGGTCTGCGGCTTGCCGTGCCGCGAAATATTCGACTCAAAACACTGCGGTACAGCGGAATGCCGGATGTTGCAGGTTATGGAACAAAAAATCGAACCACTGACAGTTCGCAATGAAATCAAGGTAGACGGACGAACAGTACCGATTGAATACACCGCTGCTCCATTTATGGATAAAGACGGTCAAATCATCGGAGGTCTCGAATACCTTCTTGATATCACCGACCGGGTAAGGCAGGAGAAAAAACTCAAAGAACAAAGTGAAACCATCAAAGAGATTTCCACACCGGCAATAAAGCTCTGGGACAGGGTAGTCATCCTTCCGGTTGTCGGCGTTGTTGATTCTCTCAGGGCGCAACAGATGATGTCAACCATGCTCAAGAAAATAACGGAGACATCGGCCAAAGTCATCATTCTCGATATTCAGGGCGTCGCTGCGGTGGACACGGCTGTTGCCAACCACCTGATCAAAATCGCCAAGGCCACAAAGCTCATGGGCTGCCGGTGCATCATCTCGGGAATATCTCCATCTGTAGCCGAAACTATTGTCCAGCTGGGCATTGAACTCAAAGATATAGCGACCAACTCGACCCTGCAGGATGCGCTGGCCAATGCCTTCAACATTCTCGGACTCGACGTGGCAGAAAAGGATTGAAGATGTGGAAGATGCTGAAAACTGACTGCTTTATCCAGGTCGTTAACAACCATATTATCGCATCAATCGGTGCAAATCTGGACGAGGACGGACTGACGATGATAAGCAGGGATATTTTGCGGGCTGCCGATAGAGAGCACACCCATGGTGTCATCATCAATATGTCTGCAGTAAGCATACTGGGCTCACACGGTTTTTCAATTCTCAGAAACCTGGCCCACGCCGTTGAACTGATGGGAATAACAGTGGTCTTTGTTGGTTTTCAACCCGGAGTAGCCGTCGCTCTTATTGATCTGGATGTCGATTTTACTGATATCCTGGCGGCATCCACAACTGAAGATGCGTTTGAATTGCTGGCCGACAAGCCATCACGGTTCAAACAACAAATGGAGGAGATAGAGGATCTGGATGACATCGAGTCTGAAGCATCAAACGTTTGAACTGTCTGCTCCAGGAGACAATACACGTGTAATACTGCTTACGAAAAAGCTTCTGGAACAGGAAGGGGTCGATGAAACCCGTCAATATCTTCTTGCAGCAGCCGTCTCAGAATTATCGACCAATATTATTAAATATGCCGGTAAAGGAAACCTCTCTATCAGGATATTTGAACAGGAAGATTACAAGGTATTCGAAGTTATCGCCCGGGACAACGGACCGGGGATAGCAGATATCAGCAAGGCAATGACAGAAAATTTCAGTTCAGGTACAAGTCTTGGCCTGGGCCTGCCGAGTGTTAAGCGAATCATGGATGAATTTGATATCCACTCCTGCCCGGGCAAAGGTACACAGATTATGGCTCGGACAAGGATCGACTGAAATATGAAAAATGACTATCACTTCGCAAAGCAGCCATTCTGCCATGAGTCTGAAGAGTGCGGCGATACCGGGGTGATAATTGAATATGACGAGCATCTTTTTCTTGCACTGGTAGATGCCCTGGGGCACGGCACCATTGCCGCCAATATTGCACAAAAGGCATTGACTTATCTGGAACAAAGTTATCGGGAACGCCCGGCTGTTGTTCTTGAAAACCTGCATGAGCATCTCAAGGGTACCCGGGGAAGCGTTGCTGCCGTCTGCAGTCTCAACTGCATTACCGGAAGCCTGAGCTACTCCGGGATTGGCAATATATCCATAAAACGGTTTGGCAGTAACGCTGAGTCGTTTGTAACCAGGGACGGCATCCTGGGCTACATGATTCCGAGCCCAGTTGAGAAAACTATTAAACTCTATGCCGGAGACATACTGGTCATGCATTCAGATGGTATTAAAGATCACATTGATCCGACAAGCTTTCCGAATCTGCTCATGGGAAATGCAAAAAACATCTGCAGTAATGTCATGACCCTGCTGAAAAAAGAAAACGACGATGCGTCGTGTATAATCCTGAGGTATGACATATGACAGAGCTCGGTCAACTCCTTATCAGTACCCGTGCAGGATTGAAAGAGGCCGGTTTGAAACTCCATAAGTCATTTGAAATGCTGGGTTTCGGAGTTATCCAGACTGCAAGGATATCGACCGCTTTCATCGAAATGCTTGAGCCGGAAAGCCTTGATGGCCATAAAAAACATCAGGCCACATTTACACTTCAGAAAACTGATGGAACGCAGGGAGTAGTCATACAGATCGTTCCTGTTGCATCCTCCTGTTCATGGGTCGACCAGATCTTTCAAGAGGTTACATTTACCGAACAACAGGAAGGCCTGCGTTTCTCAGGTATAAAAAGCCTGCCTTCGTCAGCAGCACCTTCGCACACCACAATCCAGCAGATCCGCGAACTGCTTGCACGTCCTTCAGAGCAGGAGCTGCTTAATGACCTGATGAACAAAAACCGGGAACTGCAGGAAGCCAACGACTCCACAGCCCAGGTTACTCAAGAGCTGAAAAAACAGGTGGATGAGTTGGCAAGAGCCAAAAGGGCCATGCTCAACGTCATGGACGACCTTGATGAAGCAAAAAGGGGGGCTGAAAGCGCAACCAAAGCCAAATCTGATTTTCTGGCAAACATGAGCCATGAAATACGAACGCCAATGAATGCCATCATCGGGATGTCACATCTGGCACTGCAGACAGAACTGGACGTCAAGCAGCGCAATTATATTGAGAAGGTCCATCGCTCAGCGGAATCGTTGCTTGGCATCATTAATGATATTCTCGATTTTTCAAAAATTGAAGCGGGCAAACTCGACATTGAAAAGATTGAATTCAGACTGGAAGATGTCTTTGATAACCTGGCAAACCTGGTTGGACTGAAAGCCGAAGAACATAACCTTGAACTGATGTTCGATTTTCCGCCCGATCTTCCAACTGCCTTGATTGGCGATCCTCTTCGCCTGGGTCAGATTTTAATCAACCTCGGCAATAATGCGGTAAAATTCACTCCCGAAGGAGAAATTATCGTCGGCGCCGAAGTTGTCAGCGAGTCAGACGATGAGGTGGAAATCCTTTTTTCCGTGCGTGACTCAGGTATCGGTCTTACCGAAGAGCAGCAGCAGAAACTGTTCAGGTCGTTCTCCCAGGCAGACACCTCCACCACCAGGCAGTATGGCGGCACGGGACTCGGCCTTGCCATATGCAAAAAGCTGACTCAGCTCATGGGGGGACGAATCTGGGTAGAAAGCCAATCCGGAGTTGGTTCCACTTTTCTGTTTACGGTTGTTCTAGGAAAACAAAAGGAACCATCAGCAATAATAGACAAAATTGATGTGGCAGACATAGCGGCAATGAATGTTCTTGTGGTTGACGACAACAAAATCGCCCGGGAAATCCTTCGTTTGATGCTCGAACGTTTCAAGCTCAAAGTCAGCAGCATCGATTCCGGCGAAAAAGCGCTGGAAATGATTCGCAGCAGACAGCATAGCCAGCCGTACGACATTGTCTTTATGGACTGGAAAATGGCAGCGATAGACGGGATCGAAACCGCCCGGTTGATACAGAATGCTCATGACATCCCCAAAAAGCCGAAAATCATCATGATTACCGCCTATGGGAAAGAAGATGTTGCCAATGCTACCGATGAAATTAATCTTCCCATTATCCTCAGTAAGCCGGTTACCCCTTCGACACTGCTAGACTCAATCCTGCTTGTTCTTGGCAAGGCTCAGGTCAAATACAGCAATGCAGAAAATAACCGCACCTCATTTGAAGATGATGCGAAAAAACTGCGGGGTGCCAAGATCCTGCTGGTAGAGGATAACGAGATTAATCAGGAACTCGCTCTTGATCTGCTCACCACCAACGGTCTTCTTGTCGATATTGCCAATAACGGCTTAGAAGCTCTAGACTTTCTTTTAAAAGCGCCTTACGACGGCGTCCTTATGGATTGTCAAATGCCAGTAATGGATGGCTATGAAGCGACCATGCAGCTAAGAAAAGAGCCACGTTTTGCCTCCCTGCCTGTCCTCGCCATGACCGCCAATGCCATGGCGGGTGATCGTGACAAAGTCCTTGCCTGCGGAATGAATGATCATATTGCCAAACCGATCAACGTAGAAAATATGTTCAAAACCATGGCTAAATGGATAGTTCCCTCCGTGCCGGTCACTGCTTCGGTCGAAGAAAAACGGATAGATCAGGAGATTCCGGAATTAGAAGGCATCGATATTCAAGACGGGTTGTCCCGGGTCCAGAACAATTCCGCTCTCTACCTTAAGCTGCTTCGGAAGGTTGTTAAAACACAAAAATATTTCATCGAAGATTTTCTGGAAGCCATAAAACAGGAAGATTTTGCACTGGCCGAACGTCTTGCCCATACCTTAAAAAGCGTTGCCGGAAATGTAGGTGCAAAATCACTGCAGGATTGTTGTGCAAATCTTGAACATCAGGCAAAGGAGCAAAGCGTTGATGAAGAAAGCGTTGAAAAAGCACACCTTGCCCTGACGACAATTCTTAACTCGCTGAAAAAGCTTGTAGAAGATGACGATGGCGAAAAAAATGCAGCTCCTTCCTCAACAGAAGACATCTCCGGGGTACTTGGAAAAATTATTCAGCAGCTCGAAAACTTTGATACAGCCGCTCTTGCCACCGTCGAGGAGCACCGTACTCTGCTAGCCTCATACTCATCCGGTGAGAAAATCAAACAACTTGAGAAATCCCTGGAAAACTATGAGCTCGACACGGCGCTGAACCTTGCAAGGGAACTATCCGATACCGCATGCAGCTCCTCTTCTGATACTGATGCCCTAGGCGCGATGCTCACCTCCCTTCTTGAATTTGTCGATGCCTGTGATACCACCGCCGGAGAGTATCTTGACCAGAACAAGCAGCACTTTGTCCAATCAAACTTATCAGCCCAATTCGATCATATTCACGATTTTCTCGATGGGTATGATTTCAGTAATGCGGCTTTAACAGTAAAAGCCCTCATACAGGACGCTAAAAATTAAGCGAGAAAAAAAGCGATACAAACAATCCAACACATGAAGAATGACGAAACAATGATCTAAAAAAAAACTGAGTATTAATACGATTCCCTCTTGTCCGGAATCATGTTGCAAAACAGGAGTCTGACATGCCTACAGAAAAACAAACTGTACTGATTGTGGATGACACCCCAGCAAACATAGATGTCCTTGTTGGCATACTCAAAGAAAACTACACCGTAAAGGCAGCCATCAACGGTCGCATGGCTCTCAAGATCGCCAAAGAAGCCCCGCCTGATCTTATCCTGCTCGACATAATGATGCCTGAAATAGACGGCTTTGAGGTCTGCCGCCTGTTAAAGGATGATTTCACTACCAAACACATCCCGGTTATTTTTGTTACCGCCAAAATCGGAGTGGAAGACGAACTGAAAGGCTTTAAACTCGGTGCCGTCGACTATATCACCAAACCCATCAGCCCTCCGGTCGTTCTGGCAAGAGCACAGACCCATCTCGCCCTGTTTGACCAGAACCGGGAGCTGGATAAAAAAGTTCGGCAGCAGACCGCCGAACTTCACGAGACAAGGCTCCAGATCATTCAGCGCCTGGGCAAAGCTGCCGAGTTCAAAGATAATGAAACCGGCCTGCATGTAATCCGCATGTCAAAATATTCTCATGTCCTTGCCAAGGAAGCAGGCCTCAATGATACGGATGCCGAACTCATCATGAATGCAGCACCCATGCATGACGTAGGCAAAATAGGTATACCGGATAACATTCTTCGAAAACCCGGAAAGCTCACCGACGAAGAATTCGATATCATGAAGACCCATTGCCAGATTGGCGCTGACGTAATAGGACAGGACAGATCGCAACTGCTTCAACTCGCAAGAGAAATAGCTCTGTCACACCATGAGAAATGGAATGGGAAGGGATATCCCAATGGTCTGGCAGGTGAAGCGATTCCGTTTTCCGGCCGTCTCATTGCCATTACCGATGTTTTTGATGCTCTCACCTCCGTTCGACCTTACAAAAAAGCGTGGAGCGTAACAGATTCACTAGAACTGCTTGAAAAAGAGAGCGGCAGTCACTTCGATCCGTATCTTGTCCCTTTATTTATCAAATCGCTGCCTCAGATCCTTGCCATCAAAAATAAGCATGAAGAAACAGGCAGCGAATCTATGCAGATATCTGAAGCTGTAACCGCATAAGAGCTGAAACGAAAACGCTGGAACGAAGAGCTCCGTTCCAGCGTCGATTTTATCTGTTTTTCTTTAATGCCTTAATTTTCTTCGACACCTCTTTCCAATTGTCTTTTTCAACCCGGTTCAGACTTTTATGCTCCCGATCAGCTGCAAAGCTCAATTCTTTCAAGGTCTTATGATAATTATTCAACCGCTGTTCACTGATCTTTCCTTTTTCAATGAGCTCAACCACATAACATCCCGGCTCATGGGTGTGACTGCAGTCTGGAAACCTGCAATATTCAGCTGCTTCTTCAATATCAGAAAATGCTGAATGATCATGATCCGCAGCCTGATTCAAACCCACTTCCCGGATTCCGGGGTTATCAATGACCATGCCGCCTGAAATTACATGGTGAAGATGGCGGCGTGTGGTTGTGTGACGGCCTTTACCGAGGGTTTCGCTCACCTCGGAAGTGAACATCACCTCTTTTCCGGCCAATCGGTTGAGCAGTGTCGATTTCCCTGCTCCCGATGAGCCGATGAAGGCAACTGTGCGGCCCGGTTGCAAATGGCTGAAAAGCGGTTCAAGTGCCTCATCAT
>QKIH01000114.1 GCA_003249645.1 Desulfobulbaceae bacterium
TTATGGCCGATCAGCTAACGTCGATAGTTTAGGGCTGTCCGATGTTGGTGTTGAAGCAGCAAACGGTATTGTCGTTGATGGTCGGCTCAGAACGAGCCAGAAACATATCTTTGCCGCTGGCGATGTGACAGGGAAATACCAGTTCACCCATGCAGCAGGGTATGAAGGAGGTATTGTAATCAGCAATGCCGTCCTGAAGATCCCTCGCAAAACGAATTACACCTGGTTGCCGTGGTGTACCTATACCAGCCCGGAGTTTGCTTCCATCGGCCTCAATGAAAAACGGGCGAAGCAGGCAGGTATTGATTATTCAATTCTCAAAGAGGAATTTTGCAACAACGATCGGGCGGTAACAGAAGATGATACTGCCGGTATGATAAAGCTCCTGCTTGATAAAAAAGGCAAACCGCTGGGCGTACAGCTTGTCGGTGGTGTTGCAGGTGAGGTTATTTCCCAGTGGGTTGGGGTCTTGAACGGTGGGGTTAAACTCTCAAATATGGCTGGATCGATAATGCCCTATCCAACCTTCTCAGAGATCAACAAAAGGGTAGTGGGGAAGATTTATGGTGAAAAACTCTTCTCAGAAAAAGTCAGAAAAATATTACGTTTCTTTTTTCGTTATCGCGGCTGAAATGTTGAGACGAAATTTGAAAAGCTTTTTGCTGGTCGGGTGTCTTCTTTTTTTATTGCCGTCTTTTCTGCTGGCAGATGATGCTTTGCATCAGAAATGGGATGAGCTGCTGCGGGAAAATGTTCACCATGGGCTCCTGGATTATAGCAACGTTTATCGTGAACAGAAAAAACTTGATGCCTACCTGAAACTGCTGGCAGATGTCCATACGAACGGTCTTGGCCGGGATGAACTGCTGGCTCTTTACATCAATGCCTATAACAGTTGTACGGTAAAACTGATCCTGGTTCATGGTGATGGCAGGCAATTTCCTCATTCCATCAAGGATACCGGATCATTTTTTTCTTCACCATGGTCGAAAAAAATCTGTATTGTCGGCGGGCAGCAGCTGAGTCTTGATGAAATTGAACACGAAATAATTCGACCCCAATTCAAGGACAACCGCATTCACTTTGCGGTTAACTGTGCATCGATGAGCTGCCCGGCTCTCTTGGATGAGGCATATCTGCCGTCGAAAATAAACGAGCAGCTTGATACGGTTACAAAGCGCTTCCTTGCCGATGAACATGCCAATTACCTGCAGGAAAACATCTTGTATGTCAGCAAAATATTCAAGTGGTACGGAGACGATTTCCCCGATGGTGTCACCCGTTTTTTTAAAAAATACGGTCCCCCAGAAATAGTCGATCAGCTTGAAAATTCTGCTGCTGTAAAGATAGACTATATCCCCTATGACTGGTCGCTTAACAGGTATAACCGGTAATCTCATTGTTTGACGTCGACAGCCGTCTGTATTAGTGTGAACATTCCATTTTGATTTATCCCAGGAAAAGAGAATGAGGCTATGACAGAAGAGGTTATCATCTATACAGACGGGTCGTGCAGCCCCAACCCCGGTCGAGGCGGCTATGCGGCGCTATTGCTTCGTGAAGGACGGGAGCCGGAGGTCATTCAGGGGGCAGAGCGTGAGAGCACCAATAACCGGATGGAACTTACTGCCCCGATCAAGGCCCTGCAGTCACTGAAAGACGGTATGAAGGTGCAGATCTGTACAGATTCAACCTATGTCAGGGATGGTGTAACGCAGTGGGTTGAAAAATGGCAGCAGAGAAACTGGCAGACGATGGACGGGCAGGGGGTTAAGAACCAGGAACTGTGGCAGCTTCTTATTCAGGAAACAAAACGGCTTGAAGTCAGCTGGCTGTGGGTAAAAGGGCACGCGGATAATGAATATAACCACATGGTTGACAAACTTGCTGTAGAAGCTCGTGAAGTTGCCCCTGCACCGGTCTTCAGCGACAATGCGGTCAACATATTTCTGGGTGTTACCTGTAAGCACTCGACGAAGGAGGGCGGGTGGGCTGCTGTTCTGGTCTATCGAAATCACCACAAGGTCATTGGTGCGAAAAAAGATGATGTAACGGCTAATATTCTCTATCTTGAAGCGACAATCCAGGCCCTGTCGGCGTTAAAACGTGAACTACCGGTGGTCGTGTACACTTCTTCTGGATACCTGAGAGAGGGCGCAACTGCCTGGCTGCCGGGATGGCGCAAAAGGAACTGGCTTACCAGAGATGATCAGGAGGTTGTCAACAAAAGATGCTGGCAGCAGCTTGATGATCTGCAGAACAGATATATGGTTGATTATCAACTGGTGGAAAAACCGCAGATGCCCTGTTACAGTCAGGAAGCAAAAGAATTGGCGCGTGAATTTGAACAGATGTAAGTACGGTAGGTATGGAAAAATTCTTTAAGCTCTCAACCCCGTTTAAGCCTTCAGGCGATCAGCCCAATGCCATCAAGCAGCTTGCAAAGGGCGTTATACAGGGGAAGCCGGCCCAGGTGCTGCTCGGTGTTACCGGTTCCGGAAAGACCTTTACCATGGCCAGTGTGGTCGAACAGGTACAGAAACCAACCCTGATCATTGCCCCGAACAAGACTCTGGCAGCCCAGCTGTTTTCTGAGTTCAAGGAACTGTTTCCGGAAAATGCCGTTGAATACTTCGTTTCGTACTATGATTATTATCAGCCTGAAGCCTATATCCCGCAGTCTGATACCTATATAGAAAAAGATTCTTCCATTAATGACGCCATCGACAAGATGCGCCACTCTGCCACCCGTTCGCTTCTGACCCGCCGGGATGTGCTGATCGTTGCTTCGGTATCCTGTATCTATGGTCTTGGTTCGCCCGATGAATATAAAAATATGCACCTTTTTCTCAAGGAAGATGAAGAATACCCGATGGAGGAAGTGCAGCGGCGTCTGGTCTATATGCTCTACGAGAGAAACGATGTCTCCTTTCATCGCGGCACCTTCAGGGTTCGCGGTGATGTGATTGATATCTTTCCCGTCCATGAGCAGGATATTGCCCTGCGGGTTGAATTCTTCGGTGATACGATCGATTCCATTGCCCTGGTCGATCCGCTTCGTGGTGTGGTGCATCAGCGGGTAGCTGAATATACTGTCTTTCCCGGCAGTCACTTTGTCACATCGACCCAGCGGCTGCAGACGGCCTGTCAGACGATCAAAGAGGAACTCAAAGACAGGCTCGCTGAATTTCATAGAGGTAATAGACTGCTTGAGCTGCAGCGTCTTGAACAGAGGACCATGTTTGATCTTGAAATGATGATGGAGCTTGGTTACTGCAACGGTATTGAAAATTACAGCCGCCATTTGACCGGCAAGGAACCAGGCACGGCTCCGCCGAACCTGCTCGATTATTTCCCGGAAGATTATCTGCTGATGATTGACGAGAGTCATATCGGGGTTCCGCAGTTAAACGGGATGTACAATGGTGACAGGTCGAGAAAAACCACTCTGGTTGAGTATGGTTTCAGGCTTCCTTCAGCACTCGACAACAGACCGCTTAAATTCGATGAATTCTTTAAACGGATCAATCAGGTAATATATGTTTCGGCAACACCGGGCCCCTTTGAAATAGAGCAGGTCAACAATGAGGTGGTGCAACAGGTGATTCGGCCGACCGGTCTGCTTGATCCGGTCATCGAAGTACGGCCCGCCAAAACGCAGGTCGATGACCTGCTGGAGGAAATTCGTCTTCGCACCGAGGCAGGCGAGGCGGTACTGGTGACGACGCTTACCAAGCGCATGGCGGAAGATCTGACCTCCTATTATGAAGAGCTTGGTATCAAGGTTCGTTACCTCCATTCAGATATCAAGACGCTTGAACGTATTGAGCTGATCCGCGATCTGCGAAACGGTGAATTCAATGTACTGGTCGGCATCAACCTGCTTCGTGAAGGTCTTGATATCCCTGAGGTGAGCCTGGTTGCCATTATGGATGCCGATAAAGAGGGCTTTCTGCGATCTGAACGATCGCTTACCCAGACGTGCGGCCGTGCGGCGAGGAATGCTCAGGGCAGGGTGATCATGTATGCCGATGAAATTACCGGATCGATGCGCAGAACCATCGATGAGACCGAGCGGCGGCGAAAGATTCAGATGGAATTTAATGAAAAACATGATATTACCCCAAGAACAGTCATCTCCGAGGTGAAAAACAGCATTCAGCAGCATCTGAAAAATTCGGGCTATATTCCTGAAGCACATGCAGACGAGCCAATGCTGATGGCTGCTGAAGAATTGCCGTTTTACGGTTCAATCGAAGAGCTTGAAAAGGAAATCAAAAAGCTGGAGAAAAAAATGCAGCAGTTGGCTAAGGAGCTTGCCTTTGAAGAGGCTGCTCAGCTTCGCGATAAAATCAAGGCACTCAGGATGCTGGAGATAGAAATAGGATGAGCAGCAAAATCCTCGATGCAATTGGTGTGAGAGTGGTTCCACGGCTTGCCTACTGGTTGATTAGGCTCTGGTTTTCTACCTGTCGCGAAACTGAACATAACGCGCCGTATTTTGACGACCTGATGGCGAAAAAAGTTCCCCTGATTTTAAGCTTCTGGCATTACTCCCTCGTTTATGTTTTCTATCACCAGAGAAATGACTATGCAACGGTGATGGTCAGTGCCTCGAAAGATGGTGAATATATAGCAAGGCTGGCCAAATGTTTCGGTATGGATTCTGTACGCGGGTCGAGCAATAAGCAGGGGCTCCGGGCACTGAAGAGTTTGATCAAGATAGTCAATGAGGGCAGTCCCGCCGGTATTGTTGCTGACGGTTCGCAGGGGCCGGCGCTCAAGGTTCAGGCTGGGACAATCATGCTTGCTTCAAAAACGGGCAGCCCGATTGTCCCTGTTGTCTGGTCGGCGGATCGTTATATAGTATTTCGTTCATGGGACAGGCTTTCGCTGCCGAAGCCGTTTGCAAAAGTAGACTATTTTTACGGTGAACCGTTATCGGTGCCGGAAAAAATTTCAAGTGAAGAGCTGGAGTCATATCGCTCAAAACTTGAGAACAGGCTGCTTGATCTGTATAGTCAGGCCTGGAAGATTCACGGAAAAGAAAGACATTAAGCGGAAAGAGAATGGAAAAGCAGACCAGAGGAATCATGGTTGCCGGGCTTGCCGGTGGGTCGGGAAAAAGCGTTGTATCAGTCGGTCTGACTGCCCTTCTTGCAAGAGAATACGGCAAGGTTGTGCCGTTCAAAAAAGGTCCCGATTATATCGATGCCGGATGGATGCAGCTTGCAGCACAGAGTTGCTGTTATAATCTTGATCCTTTCCTGATGTCAGAAGAGGCGATTGTCCACTCATTTACGACCCGGTCACATGGTGCCGATTTTGTAGTTGCCGAAGGCAATCGCGGATTGTACGACGGGGTCAATGCCGACGGAGGCTACTCCTCTGCCGAGCTTGCGAAAAGTCTTGGTTTACCGGTTCTGCTGGTGGTGAACTGCTCCAAGACGACGAGAACCGTTGCGGCTATGGTGCTTGGCTGCATGAAGCTTGATCCTGATGTTAATATCTGTGGTGTCATACTCAACCAGATCGCGACAAAAAGGCAGAAGGATATCATCACCGAGGCAGTTGAAAAGTATACCGGTCTGCCGGTGCTTGGCACCATCCCACGGTTGAAGACAGATATCTTCCCGATGCGGCATCTCGGCATGATTCCGCATCAGGAATATCAGGGCAGCGATGATGCCCTGGCCTTATTGGTGGAAACGGTACGGGACAATATCGATCTGGGTAAGATCATGGAGAAGATGGTGGATGTGCCGACCCAAGCAAAGCAGCCTGTTATGCAAAACAAGGTTGAGGAAACTGTGAAAATCGGCATTCTGCGTGATGCTGCGTTCCAGTTCTACTATTCAGAAAATCTTGAAGCTCTTGAGCGTGCGGGTGCCGAAATCGTACCGATAAACGCAATGACTGAGCAGTCTTTGCCCGAGCTTGACGGCTTATATATCGGCGGCGGATTTCCGGAAACCAGTGCCAGGGAGCTTGCAGCCAATGAACAGTTCAGGCAATCGTTGAAGCAGGCCGCTGAAAACGGACTTCCTATCTACGCTGAATGCGGCGGCCTTATCTATCTTGGTGAGTCCATAGAGCTTGATGGGCAGCAATATTCTCTGGCCGGCGTCTTTCCGATTCATTTTGGCATGTCGAAGAAACCGCAGGCCCATGGTTACTCAATCTTTACCGTAACCGGAGAAAACCCGTTCTATCCTCTTGGCACAACCATAAAAGGTCATGAATTCAGGTATTCCACCATCAATAAATGGGGTGGATGCGACAAGGATCTCAGCGTCAGTATGGAAAGGGGAACCGGCTTTATAGATAAGAAGGACGGTTTAACTAAAAACAATGTCTTTGCCCTGTATACCCATGTACATGCAGACGGAACAAGTGAATGGGCCGAAGGGCTTATCAGCAGGTGCCGCAAGACAAAAGCAAAGGGGTAGAACCTGACATTCGGTTTCACCCCTTTGAAAAATCAGTGGATCTCCTGGTGGCCGAGAACCTTGAGGCTGATCATTTTCTTGTCTTCATCACTTAATTCTTCAGACCAGTGGATGAAAGATTCGGTCACCCGCATAAAGGCACCGTTGTCTTCCTTGCACTTATCACAGATCGAGTTGGCCATGTCGCGGTACATGATGATTTTGGATGCAGGTTCGCCGTCTTTGGCAACTGCAGCCATTTTTCTGCAGCCGCAGTCAAGCCGCACCACTACAACACCGATGCCATCTGGGCTGCCTTCAAGGATGCCTTCAATCATAGCCAGTTCGCGCTTCTCCGTTTTTTGGACGGTCTTTTTTCTTTTATTGGTATTTTTTGCCATATGCTCATAAACCTGTTGTTTTCGTTAATCTATCTATAGTCGTGTAACACTATGTACTATGAATTCAAAAACAAGACAATCTTTTGCATGTTGTTATATAGTATGTTGTGTAAGTAGATGTAAATATTGATATTCGAGTTGTTGGCAAAAAAATGGCAGCTTACTCTTCAACACTCTGTTTGGGGCGTTTTTTCGCATTGAAAATGGGGATGTTTTTTCTTGACAAAAAAGGGGCAGTAAATTATTGCATCAATACATGAATTCACTTGATAATAAGAGATTTCATTTGGTGATGAAGCATTATCGAATGCTTATTTAATCAATCTCACGGAGGTGTATTATGTTTGAAGTAATTGTAGACGCAGATAAATGTGTTGGTGATGAAGAGTGTGTAAGCGCATGTCCTGCACAGGTATTCGAAATGCAAGATGGTAAAGCAGTACCTGTAGAAGCTGATGAGTGTCTCGGTTGTGAGACCTGTGTTGAAGTATGCCCAGAGGGTGCAATCACTGTAACTGAAATGTAATTACAGCGGTCTTCAGCAGTTTATTGAGCCCATCTCCTGAAAAGGGGATGGGCTCAACTTGTTTATTATAAAGTAAAAATGCACAGTTCGATTAAAAAATATAAGGTCGGTGGGAAAAGCTCTACACATCTGTTTATGGCGGCGCTTTTCTGGACAGCGATCGGTTTCATGCTGGTAATCCGTGGGCTCTGGCAGTTGATGAGCGTCAGCCAGCTTATATGGGCTCTGCCTGCCATAGCAGCAGGGATAATGAAGTCCTATTTTGTGTTGGATAAAGCAGCAAAGAAAAACATCGACAGGATACTTGCATTCGATGACGGAACCTGTCTTGGTGCCGTGTTTTCTGCCAAAACATGGCTTCTTATCTGTATCATGTCCGGCTCCGGTATGCTTTTGAGGCATATCGGTCTTCCTCATATTATATTGGGGGTTATTCTGATGATTATCGGCCCCGCTCTTATCTTTTCCTCAAGACATGCATGGTCTGCCTGGTGGAAAAACAGATAATTACCGATTGATAGAGTTTAACTATGTACAGCTATTCAAGAAACCTCGTTGAAATTGACCGAAAAGCCCTGCAGCATAATTACCGTGTGCTGAAACAGGAGCTTGGCGAAGAAAAAACATTATTAGCCATGATCAAGGCAGATGCCTACGGCCATGGCATGGTAGAAGCCGCACAGGCTTTAACGGAAATCGGCTGTGACACCTTCGGTGTTGCTGAAATCGGTGAAGCTGTTGAGCTGCGCCAGGCCGGATGCTCCCAAAAAATACTCATATTTCTCGGCTTTTGTCCGGAAGAGGCTGAGCTGCTCTTCGATTACAGCATAACGCCGATTCTCTACTCAGAGGACGATTTCAGATTGCTTGATCAAATCGGAGCCAAAAAAGGCAGATCGATATCCGTGTATCTTAAAGTTGATACCGGTATGAGCAGGCTTGGGGTTTTTCCCGATCAGGTAGGTTATTATGTCAAGCTTGTCAAACAGCTGCCCAATATAGAACTTCTCGGCATGGTCAGTCACATGGCCAGAGCAGATGAAAAAGATGCTGAATCAAATACCATTGCTATCAATCATTTCGTTTCACTTATGCACGAGTTTGATTTAAGCGGCAGTCATCTGGCCAATTCAGGTGGTGTCTTAAACCTGAAAGAGTCTCATTTCTCTTTTGGACGAGCCGGAATCTGTTTATACGGTTATTATCCGGATGGCCAGAATCACCCAGAAATAACAGGAGAGAAGAGGCTGCAGCCTGTTATGCGTTATTCGACAAGTGTTTTGCAGGTAAAAACAATTGCAGCAGGGCAGGGAATTTCTTATGGTCACACCTATATACCTGAGCAGGACATCACCATTGCGATCCTTCCCATCGGATATGAAGACGGTTTTAATCGCCAGCTTTCCAACAAAGGTGAGGTTCTGATTCGAGGAAAACGGGCTCCGGTGATCGGTAGGGTCTGCATGAACCTGTGTATGATTGATGTATCACATATCGAAGGGGTTTCAGCAGGTGATGAGGTTGTCGTGATCGGCACCCAGGGTGATGAAACAATCACTGCAGAAGAACTGGCAGAAAAATGTAATACCATCAGTTATGAAATTTTGTGTATGATTGGTAATTCAAACAAGCGTGTTTATCGATAGAAAAGAAAAAATTAAAATTTGCCATTATGATTCGTTTACAAGTCAAAGAAGTACTCGACCAGTGTTTTAAAGAGGGTATTGAAGCCGGATACTGGGGTGAAAAAGGTGAGGGGAAATACACTGTAGAAGTCCCGAAACGCGAAGGACAGGGTGATTTTTCGACCAACATGGCCATGGTGCTTGCGGGTATTGAGAAATGCAACCCGCGTCAGATTGCAGCCAACCTGGCTTCTCTGCTTGAAAAAAAGAGTGATCTTTTTGCTCAGGTAGACATCGCAGGTCCGGGTTTTGTCAACCTTACCGTTCAGCAGACAGTCTGGCATCAGGTGGTTACCACAATAGATCAGGCCAAGCAGGCCTTCGGATACAGTACAGTTGGCAACAAAAAGAAGGTAATGGTCGAATTTGTCAGTGCCAATCCAACCGGACCTTTGAGTATCGGCCATGGTCGTCAGGCTATTCTTGGTGATGCCATTGCCCGTCTGCTTGAGGCAACCGGACATGATGTCTATCGGGAATATTATTATAATGATGCCGGACGCCAGATGCGTGTGCTTGGAGAATCTACCCGCGCCCGCTACCTCGAGAAGCTCGGCCTTGCTTTCGAGTTCCCTGAAGATGGTTATCAGGGTGACTACATTTACGAAATTGCCCAGATTCTGATCGATGAGCACGGCGACAGCCTGAAAGACGAACCTGATGTGAAGCCGTTTAAAGAGGCTGCCGAGCGTTTTATCTTCAAAGATATTTCTTCGACTCTTGATACCATGGGAATCAGGTTCGACAACTACTATAACGAGCGCTCCCTGTACGAAGACGGCAACATTGATTCAGTTGTAAAAGAGCTGACCGATAAAGGTCTGACCTACGAAAAAGACGGGGCACTCTGGTTTAAAACGACTCTGTTCGGCCAGGAGCAGGATCGCGTCATTATCAAGAGCAGCGGCGAGCCGACATATCGACTGCCGGATATCGCCTATCACCGTGAAAAATTTAAACGCGGATTTGAATGGCTGGTAAACATCTTTGGTTCTGATCATATTGCAACTGTTCCCGATGTCCTTTCAGGCGTTAAAGCGCTCGGTTATGATGAATCGGTTGTAACTGTTGTGCTTCATCAGTTTGTCACTCTTACCAGAAACGGCAAGCAGGTGAAGATGTCCACAAGAAAGGCAACCTTCATCACCGTTGATGAGTTAATTGAAGAGGTTGGCGTTGATGTTGTCCGCTTTTTCTTCATGATGCGAAAAGCAGACAGCCAGCTTGAGTTTGATCTTGATCTTGCAACCAAGGAAAGCCAGGAGAATCCTGTTTACTATGTGCAGTACGGTCATGCGCGTATCTGTTCAATTATCAGGCAGGCTGCAGAAAAAGGTGTTGAACCGGTTGGCGTGACTGGGGCTGATCTGTCTCTGCTTCAGGAGCCGGAAGAGCTTCTCCTGCTTCGCACCATGTCGGCTTTCCCGGAAATGATCGAGAATTCGGCTCTTGAGCTTGCGCCGCATAAGGTGATTTTCTATCTTATGGAGCTTGCAGGACAATTTCACAGTTATTACAACAAGCACAAAGTCATTACTGAAGATGTCCCTCTCAGTCAGGCCAGACTTTGCCTTGCTTTTGCGGTAAAAACTGTTTTTGCCAACGGTTTGACCATGGTTGGTCTTAAAGCGCCTGAGCAGATGTAAAAAACGGCAATGGCACGATCAGCAGCATCAAGCAGGAAGAAGCCTGTAAAAATAAAATTTGAGCTGACCCGGGGAGCTGTTTTCGGGGCGGCGGTGATAGGCTTCTGTCTTTTTCTGTGGATGTTTCTGATCGGTGTCTGGACCGGACAATCAATTTTATCACCGCATCCAGCTGTTAAGAGCCTCACCGACAAGAAAGCAAAGAGCGGGCCGCCGCCGTTCATCAAGGCGGTCGATAAGAAGAAAATTATTCTGGCCGAACCTGAAAATGCGGCAAAGAAAGAGCAGTAGTAAAAAGAAAACGTTTTGCTGTAACGGGGAAGTTAATCCGGTTAAGAAGTTATTGTTACCGAGAACAGCATCGATTGCCTGTGAGGCAAGACGATAGCAACAGCGGGTTTATGTATAATCCTGCCTGACTATTGATTATTATAAAAACATTTCTTTGAAACAGTTACTTGAATGTTCGCCATTTAATGTTTATCATCCTGACCGTATTGCAAATTTTTCAATCCCACCACTAGACTGAGTACACATGATAGGAAAAATACTGACAAAAGTTTTCGGCAGTGAAAACGACAGAGTTCTGAAGAAGATAAAGCCAATAGTTAATCGAGTTAATGAGCTTGAGTCTACGGTTTCTCCCCTCGATGATGCTGCGCTTGCCGCAAAAACGGTAGAGTTTAGGGAGCGTATTGCAAAAGGGGAGGGTTTAGACGTCATATTGCCAGAATCCTTTGCAGTAATGAGAGAGGCCGCTAAGCGAGTGCTGGGCGAGCGGCATTATGATGTTCAGCTGATTGGTGGCGTAATCCTTCATGACGGCAAAATTGCAGAGATGAAAACCGGTGAAGGTAAGACCCTTACTTCAACGCTGCCCGTTTATCTCAACAGTCTTTCAGGTAAAGGGGTTCATGTCGTCACTGTGAACGATTATCTTGCAGGGCGTGATGCTGAGTGGATGGGGCAGGTCTATAATTTTCTTGGTGTGAGTGTTGGAAAGATAGTTCACGGCCTTGATGATAACGAGCGCCGTGCTGCTTATGCCGCAGATGTCACTTACGGTACTAACAACGAATTCGGTTTCGATTATCTGCGTGATAACATGAAGTTTGACATGAAAGACTTCTGTCAGCGCGGATTCAACTTTGCCATTGTCGATGAGGTTGACTCGATTCTTATCGATGAAGCGAGAACACCGCTTATCATTTCCGGTCCTGCCGATATCAGCACCGATCAGTATGTCAAAGTTGACCGTATTATGCCGAAGTTCGAAAAGGAAGAACATTATACGGTAGATGAAAAAGCGCGTCAGGTTTCATTAACCGATGAAGGTGTTGCTCTTGCTGAAGAGCTTCTGGAAGTACCAAATCTTTACGATCCGACCGCAATAGAGCAACTTCATCATCTTAATCAGGCGTTGAAAGCATATGTGCTGTTCAAGAAGGATGTTGATTATATCGTCAAGAGCGGTCAGGTGGTAATCGTTGATGAATTCACCGGTCGTACCATGGAGGGCCGTCGGTACTCGGATGGCTTGCATCAGGCACTAGAAGCAAAAGAAAAGGTCACAATCGAAAAAGAGAATCAGACCCTTGCTTCTATTACCTTCCAGAACTACTTCCGTATGTATGACAAGCTGGCTGGTATGACTGGTACAGCAGATACAGAAGCAGCTGAATTCAGCAAAATTTACGGGCTTAATGTTGTTGTTATGCCTACTAATCAGCCTATGGTAAGGGTTGATTATGCTGATGTTATCTATAAAAATGAGGCAGCAAAGTACAGGGCGATTATAAACGAAATTAAAGAAAAACATGCCAAGGGGCAGCCTATCCTGGTTGGTACCATTTCAATTGACGTATCTGAGAAGATTGCTCAGATGCTCAAAAAAGAAAAAGTTACCCATGAAGTGTTAAATGCCAAACACCATGAACGCGAGGCAGAGATTATTGCCGGAGCAGGGCAGTTTGGTAAAGTGACCATCGCGACCAACATGGCAGGTCGTGGTACAGACATTAAGCTCGGTGAGGGAGTTAAAGAAGTCGGCGGACTTCATATTATCGGTACTTCACGGCATGAATCACGTCGTATTGATAACCAGCTCCGCGGACGATCCGGACGTCAGGGTGACCCAGGCTCTTCCCGTTTTTATCTTTCGCTAGAAGATGATCTCCTGCGTATTTTCGGCTCAGGTCGTATTTCCGGCATCATGGATAAACTCGGTATGGAAGAAGATGAGCCGATCGAGCACGGTATGATTAGTAGGGCTATTGAAAATGCACAGCGCAAGGTTGAAGGCCATAACTTCGATATCAGAAAGCATCTGCTTGAATATGATGATGTAATGAACAAACAGCGCGAGGTCATTTATGAACAACGCCGTGAACTGCTTCGCGGCGATGATATATCTGATGTTCTTGAAGATATGAAAGATGATATCGTTCAGGAAATCGTTGCAGAAATAGCACATGACAAGCGTGAATCCTACGAATGGGATTGGGACAGCTATATTGATCGTATCGCTGAGATTACCAACGTAAAAGCAGAAATACCTGAGGAAGAGAGAAAAGGGCTGAAATATGAGTCGCTCCTTGAAAAAACAAAAGGTATCTTCGATGAGGCCTACAGTGCTCAAATAGAGAGACACGGAGCAGATACCCAGAAACAGCTTGAACGTTATCTGCTTCTTCAGCATGTAGATAATCATTGGAAAGATCATCTGTTGTCTATGGATCATCTCAAAGAGGGGATCGGGCTTCGTGGTTATGGTCAGAAAAATCCGCTTGATGAAT
>QKIH01000045.1 GCA_003249645.1 Desulfobulbaceae bacterium
AGAACGGACGATTTCATGGGCAATCGCGATAAGTTCATCGTCCAGGGTTACGACATGATCACTATCCCATCTCACAGGACGACTGACATGCAGAAGAACCCCTTCAAGGAAGAGAAGCGCTGCAGAAATTTTATTTGAAATCACTTCAGTCGGATGAAAATGGCCGGCATCAAGACAAAGCAGGGTCTTACGGGTAGCAGCATAGCCCATGTAAAATTCATGGGAACCGATAACACATGATTCTGTTCCGATACCAAACAGCTTACTCTCCACCGCATCAAGGTTGTATTCTTTTGGAATTTCCTCTGACAGAATTTCATCAAGAGATTGCATCAAACGCTGGCGCGGAGTCATACGGTCAACCGGAACATCTTTAAAGCCGTCTGCTATCCAGATATTGGTAACGCATGTTTTCCCGAGCTTCTCACCAAATGAAGCACCAATTTTACGACAGGCCTTGCAGTGCTCTATCCAATAATCACGAATAGTTTTATCGGGATGGCTCAAGGTGAAGCCATCTTCACTTTTCGGATGAGAAAAAAGGGTCGGGTTGAAATCAAGACCAAGCTTGTTTTCTTTCGCCCAGTCTGCCCAGCCGGCAAAATGCTCAGGAAGAAGATCGGTTCTATCAACAGTTTTACCACCTGTTTCTGCATAAATCGCATGCAGGTTAAGACGGTGGGTTCCTGGAATCAGAGAGAATGCCTTTTCAAGATCGGCCCGTAATTCATCTCCATTCCTGGCTTTACCGGGATATTCTCCAGTGGCCATAATTCCGCCGGTCAACTCACCTTCCGGTGCTTCAAATCCGCGAACATCATCGCCCTGCCAACAATGCATGGAAATCGGCAAGGTATCGAGTTGCACCAATGCGTTTTCAGTATCAATCCCCCAGGAGCCGTAGGCATCTTTTGCCAGTCGGTAAGCCTCCTGAATTGCTTTTTCACTTATTTTTTCCATGACTATTCCTTTTCATTGGATTGAGATAAACAAAGACTCATAAAACGCTGATATATCTCTTCAAAATTGGATACTGGTTCAGGATTAAATTGTTTAAGCCCAAAGCTCTCAGCTATCATCGCCCTGCCCTCGGCCAGTGAGCTTATCGCCCCGGTAGAGAGAAACTGGGCCAGAGCATTGCCAAGCGCCGTTGCCTCAACAGGGCCGGCAAGTACCGGGACACCGGTCGATGCTGCCGTCAGCTGATTGAGAAAATCTGCCTGTGAGCCGCCACCGACAACATGCAGGACATCAATCTGTTTTCCGGAAAGTACTTTTAAGTCTTCCAGCGTCTTGCGATACAGCAGGCTCAAACTGTCATAGGCACAGCGGACAAGCTGACCAACTGTTTCAGGAACCTTTTGTCCCGTTTGCTGACAGAAATTTTTTATTTCATCAATCATGTTATCCGGGCTGAAAAAACGGGCGTCATCAGGATTAATCAGCGAGACATAGCCATCTTCCACCTTTGCCATTTCAGCAAGTTCAGCAAACGAATAACGGTTTTCGAGAGCTCTTGCGATCTCCTGGATGATCCATAGGCCGGTTATGTTTTTCAAAAACCTGAAGGTATTGCCGTAACCGCCCTCGTTGGTCCAGTTTGCCTGCAATGCCTCCGGCGTTGCAATCGGTGTATCACTCTCAATACCAAGAAGAGACCAGGTACCCGAACTCAGATATGCCCAGTTCTCCCCGCTTGCCGGAACAGCAAGAACAGCAGAGCCTGTATCATGTGTTGCCGGAGCAATAACGCGAATGTCTGATAAACCTGTTCTATCCTGCAGCTCAGGAAGTAACCGGCCAATCTCTGTCCCTGCTTCTATCGGTTCCGGAAGAGCTGTTTTAGGTAATGCGAGAGAATCGACCAGATCCTTATCCCAACAGTTTTCGTTAAGATTCCACATCTGGCTTGTCGAAGCGTTGGTTTTCTCGATCGTTACTTTACCTGACAAGAGGAAATGAAAATAATCAGCGATGAACAAGAGTGTGCCGGTTTTCTGCAGCACATCCGGTTCAATCAATGTTTGCGCATACAGCTGATAGATCGTATTAAACGGGAGAAACTGGATGCCGGTTTTTGCATAAATCTGCTCACGACTGACAACTTCTGCAGTGTATTGTTCAAGCAGCCCTTCTGTTCGACTATCGCGATAGGCAACCGGTGGAGCAAAGATGGCCTTGTTGTCATCAAGCAAAACATAATCAACACCCCAGGTATCTACACCAATGCTTTCGTACGAGGTATTTTCCTCTCCAGCCTTTTTGAGCGCCTCGATAGTTCCTGTTACAAGAGAGTCCAATGGCCAGACCATTTGATTGTCCTGTTTCTCCGGGCCGTTTGGCATACGGTAAATTTCGTGCATTACCAAACGGTTGTCTTCAAGAGAAACACCAACCAGCCTGCAGCTTGAAGCACCGAAGTCCAAGGCAAGACATTTCGGCTTATTGCTGTTGACTGCGTTCTGTCCCATTGTCTCCTCCGTTATAAATCGGCAATAACCAATTCAACACCCGCATCTTTGAGCATTTTTTTCGATTCTTCCGTAATTTTCGAATCGGTAACAACTATGTCGACCCGTTCAAGCGGGCACATAATCATGCTTTTTCGAGTGGTGAATTTGCTACTATCAGCAAGAACAACAAGTTTGTCGCACTTTTCTATGAACTGTTCTTCAGAGTGAACCAGAAGGGGATCACCTTCCATGATTCCCCAAGGCGATATGCCTTGGCAGCCTGTAAAAAACATATCCCCGTAAAAATTGGGTGTTTCGCCATGTAAATGGCCGAGAATAAGCATGTGATGATGAAAAACTTCTCCTCCCATGACAAAACAGCGGTTACCTAATTGTCTGGAAACGATATCAACGACAGGAAGTGAATTGGTCAGGATAGTGAACCCGGTATCAGGAAGCTCTTGGGCAAAATGGTAGGTGGTGGTCCCGCCATTGATAATTATGCTTTCCTGCCCAGTGAGGAGCTCCACAGCCTTTTTCCCGATAACTGCTTTACAATCCTCATTTTTCATCCGCTCATCAGAGTAAGGGGATGTTACAAGTCTTGGTTCAGTCCTGGAGAGATCTTTGACACGGGCCACCCCGCCTCTGACTTTTTTCACTTTCTGTGCATCAGAAAGCATACTGACATCACGCCGAAGTGTGGATTCAGAAATGTCCAGCATGTTGCTTAATTGCTCCAGGCGAAGCGATTCATTTTCTTCAAGATACTGGAGGATAGCTTTATGTCTCTGGTGTCTTAGCATATGCAAATATTATCCGGTTAAAATTTCACAGTCAATCAAAACTTTTCATTTTCCGTCATTTGTTTTCATTTTCATGACAGACATTGAAACATTTTGACTCATTCTGAATAGATGGCGCCTTAGCTTTTCTTCCTATAATGAAAAAAGAAAAGAACCTCAATCAGCCTGAAAATTTCTTACCAGAAAATGACAGACATATTTTCTTTTCCAATTATAGGTGTTTTCCTAACAAAAAATCAACCAACGCCTTGGGGAACAAGGCAAGAAAACGACCTAATATCTTGACTTTTTTAAAAAGAATAAATGGAAAAGCAGTTTCAGAATCA
>QKIH01000042.1 GCA_003249645.1 Desulfobulbaceae bacterium
GCTGGGCAATATCAGCTACCTCCGTCCCAATTATGCCAAAGCCGTGGCGGATGTGGTGAAAGAATTTGGCGGAAAACCCTTCCTGACCGATTGCAACACCATGTATCCGGGAAGCCGTAAAAACGCTCTGGAACATTTGGCATGTGCCTGGGAAAACGGCTTTTCAGCTTTGACAGTCGGCTGTCCTATCCTGATTGGCGACGGCTTGAAGGGAACCGACGATATCGAGGTCCCGGTAGCTGGAGGCGAGTACGTCAAAGCTGCCAAGATCGGTCGTGCGGTGATGGACGCAGACATCTTTATCAGTCTGACCCACTTCAAAGGTCACGAGATGGCCGGGTTTGGCGGTACGATTAAAAATATCGGTATGGGCTGCGGGTCCCGGGCCGGCAAAGCGGAACAGCATAGCGGTGGCCAGGCAACCATTGACGAGAAAAAGTGTCGCGGTTGTTATGCCTGCTTTAAGGAATGTGCCAACAATGCTCTCTTTTTCGATGAAGAGGCAAAGAAAATGCACGTCAGCAAAGGAAACTGCGTCGGCTGCGGAAGGTGTCTGGGTGCCTGTAATTTTGATGCGATCGCGTTCAAAGACCGTGCGGCAGTTGCAATGCTGAACAAGCGAATGGCAGAATATACCAAGGCGGTTGTCGACGGCCGTCCATGCTTTCATATTTCACTGATCGTGGATGTCTCTCCGAATTGCGACTGTCACGGGGAAAATGATGTGCCGATCCTGCCGAACCTAGGCATGTTTGCGTCTGCAGATCCTCTGGCGCTTGATCAGGCCTGTGTTGATGCCTGTCTCAAAGCAACACCTTTGCCAGGCAGTCAGTTATTTGAAAACATGGCAAAACCCGGGTTCGTTGATAACCATGACCATTTTGTCAATTCCAGACCGGAGGCGGAATGGCGCACCTGCCTGGAACATGCAGAAAAAATTGGTTTAGGTTCACGGGAGTATGAACTCATTGTGATCAAATAGCAGTTTTGCTGTTGACCCTACAGGGCAGCCATGGGTGCTGTCCTTTTATCTTATTGCTTTATATAGCAGGCCGGTTGCAAATAAAATAGGCAGCCGGTCTCCTGTTCGCGGTCTGTTCTGACAGCAGTTAGTGATTGAGTCGGTATGGTGTATCTAACCCTGGTGAAATGTAATATTCTTGTAATGTGAAAATGAACTAAAAGCTGGACAAAAAGAGCTGAACAGATACATTCAACTCAGATGAAAAAACAGTGTTGGGGCAATTCCTGCTTGATTGTATTGCATATGAAAAAGGATACAAAAGATGCTTGATACGAAAACTATCGCACTTGTTGCTCATGATCACAGAAAGGCTGATCTGATGGAATGGGTCGATTATAATTACAAAACACTGCTGCAGCATCGTCTGGTGTGCACGGGGACAACCGGTCGTCTGGTGGAAGAGACCATCAATAAAAGACTGGCTGAAAAGGGTGAGGCTCTCCCGGCAGGAACGGTAAAGAAACTGAAATCAGGTCCATTGGGCGGAGATCAGCAGCTTGGCGCGATGATTTCGGAGCAGAAGATAGATATTCTCATCTTTCTCTGGGATCCGATGCAGCCCCAGCCCCATGACGTTGATGTCAAAGCGCTTCTTCGTATAGCGGCGGTCTACAATGTGCCGATTGCCAACAACAGGTCTACTGCTGACTTCATCATCTCATCACCTTTGTTGAATCTGCCTTATAAGAACATGGTAAAAGATTATTCGTCCTATATTAAACGGGATGTGTGAAGTGTCTCAAACTATCTAAAGGAAGGGGGATTACCCTGCTGTCTACTAGGGGAAAACTGGCGATTGACCTCTGATTGCATTTGGTTTAAAGGTTCTTGGGGCTTGTATCATCTGGAAATAATTTGGTTACTGATATTTTTCTCTTATTGGAGGATATGATGAAAAAACTGTTTCTTTCTTTACTGATGTGTCTTCTCTGCACAACTCCTGTTTTTGCTGAGAACAAGGTGATTTCTGTTAATCAGTTTGTTGAGCATCCGGCTCTTGATGCTGTTTTAAAAGGCTTGCAGGATTCACTGAAAGATCAGGGGATAGAGGTAAAATATAATGTGCACAATGCCCAGGCCAATATGGGAACTGCAACCCAGATAGCCAAACAGATGGTGGGTGAAAAACCGGATATCATGGTGGCAATTGCCACACCTTCTGCCCAGGCATGTGCCCAGGCGCTGAACAAGGCTCCTGAAGATATGAAACGACCTTTTCTCTTTACTGCCGTAACCGACCCGGTGGCAGCAGGTTTGGTGAACGATCTGAATAATCCCGGCGGATATATCACCGGTGTTTCTGATTTACTGCCGCTCAAAGAGCATATCAATATGGTAATGACCTTTATGCCGGGCATCAAGAAGCTTGGTTTTCTGTATAATGCAGGTGAGGCAAATTCCAAGGTGCTGGTGCCGAAACTTCAGGCCATTGCTGCTGAAATGGGTTTTGAAGTTGTTGAGGCAACCGCATCCAAGACTGCCGATGTCTATCAGGCCGCTAAAAGTCTGGTTGGCAGAGTTGACGCCGTGTTTATTCCAACCGATAACACCATCGTTTCAGCCCTTGAATCAGTATTGAAAGTGGGTGTGCAGAACAAACTGCCGATCTTTGCAGCAGATGTTGACTCCGTTGCCCGGGGCGCGGTTGCGGCCATGGGTTTTGACTACTATAAGCACGGTGTTCAAACCGGTGTCATGGCGGCGAAGATTCTCAATGGTCAGAATCCTGCCGAGATTCCGGTTGAATTCCAAAAAGACCTGGAACTTCATATCAACAAAACCTTTGCCGAAAAGATGGGTGTAACCCCTCCGGCCGAGCTGCTTCAAAAGGCCACTAAAATTTACGAATAATGCTCACGGCCCGGATGCAGTAAAGGCCCCGGGCCGGTTTCTGAAATAATTTTCCCATTATTAAAAAATATGACAGTCTATGCTGCACTCGGTGCCGTGGAACAGGGTTTTGTCTACGGGATTATGGTTATCGGAGTTTACCTGACTTTCAGGATTCTCGATTTCCCTGATCTGACCGTTGACGGAAGCCTGCCGCTCGGGGCGAGTATCTCCGCCGTTGCCATTACCCACGGTATCAACCCGTTTTTATCACTTGTCTTTGCTGCTGCCGGAGGTTTTGTTGCCGGTATGATAACGGCGGTGCTGAACACGAAATTTAAGATCCTGCACCTGCTGGCCTCGATCTTGTCGATGATCGCACTCTACTCGATCAACATACGAATCATGTCCGGGCCGAACATTGCGCTGCTGGGTGAAAACACGGTGCTGGATTCTATGATAGCCATTGGCGTACCCGGGCAGTATGCGGGCATTATTCTCTTCGGTGTTTTTGCAATTTGTTCAGCTGGAGGCATGATCTGGTTTTTAACCACCGAATTTGGACAGGCCGTGTTGGCAACCGGTGATAACCCTCAGATGATTACCAGTCTCGGGGTGAATACAAACACCATTATTATAGTGGGCGTTGGATTGCCCAATGCGCTGGTTGCC
>QKIH01000081.1 GCA_003249645.1 Desulfobulbaceae bacterium
TAGCATCAACTAGTGCTTCGTTGCAAAGTGTGTCAGTTGTTGAAAAATCATGTTTTTCTAGAGCATCCTGGCACTGGGCAAATGTCTGGTTAGCTTTTGCATAACGGGATGAGTTCGTATAATAAATGAATCCTGCACCCAGAAGACATAAGACCAGAGCACCACCAATTGTATATGCAATGTAATTTTTTGATTGCGTACCGACTTTGTCTTCAGACTGAGAGACTTCTCTCTTTTTCTTTTCAGGCTTGGACGGTTTTGTCGGAGTGCTTTCTTCATTGATGTCAGGTAGTGCAGATTCTACTCTGGTTTCATCGAAACCGCCGAGTAATTCGACAGACTGTTCAGCCCTTTTAATATCTTCCTCAATACCGGGAAAGTCGCTGACACAGAGAGAAACTTCTTTGTACTTCTGAAGCGATTTAACAGGATTGCCCTCGTGTTCAAATGTTTCTGCCTCGCCGTATAGCTGCTGAGCTTTCTGTAATTCAATTTCAGTCGACTCAGCTAGGTCGCTTTTTCCGTCAAACTCAATACTGGATGAAAGATTGTGGAGATAATCATTGAGAGCATGATATCGCTTTTTCTTTTTAAGCAAGGATATAAGATCATTATCTGGAGCTTGATCAGAGGCTTCGAGAGATAATGATGGAGGTTCATGTTGCTTGGCAACAGTCAGATTGTCCTCCATGGAGAGATATGAAAAATCATCGGCAAGATCATGATCATCAATAACATCCAATTCAAGGTCATCGGACACATCATCCAAATCATCAGCAGACAGTTCTCCTGCATCAACTTCAACAACGGCGTCGACAGGAAAGGTGGTTAACGGGAGTCTGTCAGAGTGCTGCTGATACCATGTTGCAGCTTCTTCATTAAAGGCGTTCTCTGTAGAATATTTCTCACCACTGATAAGTTGACCCAAATGGATGATCAGTTCCGGCAGTTTCTTGTCAGGTGACCAAAATTCACCGATACAGATTGCTGCAGGATCAAAATCTGGGTGGAATACAGGACTATCCGGAACGCAGCTGGGCGGAAAATGAGGAAAACCAAATGGAATGCTAATGGTGATTACATGTTCCTCCATTAAATTCGGATCCATGTCGCTGTCTTCTTTATGGAGGCCGTTTATCAAATACCGAATCTGATATTTTTCTGGGGGATCGCCTCCAAGCGGTGTTATTTTGACAGCAGGGTGCCTTGAAAACCGATGGGTTATTTCTTCGTAGATTTCTTCCAGCTGACGGTTTGCCATAATTAAGTGTCTTTAAGAAAACAGATGGAATGGATATGTGTATTATAATTTGAACCTATTATAACAAGTCCATAAGACAACACAAAAGAAAAGTGGCACTGAAAGAAAATATTGGCAAGACTTCCTGTTGAAAGAAAGTGATGGGATGGTGTATAGATGTACAGCTGGGGAGCTCGACTGTGTCATAATATTCTTTAACGGAAGGGTATTGATGTTCAAAGCCATTTTTGAAGTATATGAGGAAAACAATTGTCCTCTCTACGATGTCAGTGAGCGATTTGAGTTGGTCGATAAGGTGTTGACCGTTCCGGAAAACAAACAGGTCTGTTTAATCCTTGTCCGTGAAATAACCCAGATATTTTTTTCGCTTCTAAGCGGCGGTGTCGATGAGAATGCAAAAAAAATATACAGCTGCAGCGGTTGCACCGGTTTGATGAAATTCAGACAGATTGTATCTGAAGAGCAAATGGCAGCCTCGAAAAAACGTCTGCAGGAGACCATCGATTCTATAATGATTGAGCGATTCGGTCTGAAAATTCAATGCAGTCTCTTAAATGTTATCCCTGTTGCTCAGCTTCCTAGGTTTTTTGATAATTGCAGAAAAAAGAGTTACGAAAAAGATCAGTTTATAATTCGTCAGGGTGAAGCGAGTAATTCAGTCTATATCATTCTCCGGGGCGGAGTGGTCATTGAAGATGGACTTGTTAAAATTTCCTACTTGGGTGAGGGTGAGATTGTTGGCGAAATGAGTTATCTGGCCGGTAGTGTGGCTTCAAACTCTGTACGATGTTCACAGGAAACAGAAGTTCTGGCAATCAGTGGAAAGGAGTTCAGTAAACTTCTTGAGAGAAGCAGTAGTATCCAGCTTTATATGGCGCAGCTGCTTGCAAGAAGATTGAGTTTTGCCAATCGGGCAAGGGCCGAGGCCTTCGAGTCCTGCATGAGCGGCAGAATTAATGAAATGGCTCCGGCAGAGCTCTTCCAGGTATTTCACATGCACAGTAAGACGGGAGTGCTGATCCTGGAGTTGCCGCATGGTGATGGTTCTGTCTCTTTTCGAGAAGGCTGCATAATCAACGCACATTATAATGAGCTTGATAACGAAGATGCAATTTTCGCAATTTTAGGGGAAAGAGAAGGTGTGTATAAATTCACAGCAGGTCTCTCGCCTCAGGAAATGAGAGCCGCCGAAATTGGTGATTTTATGGGCCTGCTGATGGAAGGTGTGAAGAGAATCGACGAAGGTGCATCGATGTAGTTGTTTTACTCAGTTACAGGCAATTTTTGCATCAGTGAAGCAGGTCAAGATTGAGTATCTCCATGAAACTGTCAACATGATATGGTGTTTCAAGCGACCTGTTTTTGAAAGCCACAAGATGAGTTCTACTGGCCTGGGCATGGAGTTGGTCGATAATTGAGTCGCCGATAAAAACTGTTTCCTCAGGTTTGATTTCGAAATACTGCAGGATTTCCTCCATTGCATCAGGTGCAGGCTTAGGTCTTCTTGCATTGGCCGAGGTCATGACTTTCTCGAAAAAATCACTCAGATGAAAGTGATCTAACAGCATCTGCATAGTATCACTGCGATTGGTGGAAATACCAAGTCGGAAGTCATTTTTGACTGTTTGAAGAAATTTGACAAGATCAGGTTCAATAGCGAAGTGATCGAGAAAGCGTGAGTAGTCTACGCTGCTTCGAAAAGCTTCGATCTTGTCTGGTGAGATGTCTAGGTGTTGACGAAAAATATGGCTGACACAATCTTTAACACTGTGTGTGTGCACATATTCCAATTCTTCTTCATCCATGACCGGCTTGCCGAAATGAAGAAGAAGGTGGTTGTAATAAGCACGATTCGCCGGTTTGGAGTCGAACATTACTCCGTCACAGTCAAAAACAAAAAGCTTGATCATCTTCTTTTATCCAAACAATCGTTTTTTAGCCCATTCGATACCGAAACTGAGCAGGGCTTCATCGTCTTTTGCAAATAGCTCAACCTGTTCCGGAGTGAGAGGCGGCGTGTCGGGCAGACTGCAGGCAATTAGCCTGTCTTTGAAAGTATCAATGTCGTAGAGTGCAAGTGTGAAGTGGTTTATAGCCGTCTTGGTGAAGGTTTTGCCTTTTCTCACTTCATCATGCTGAAGAATTTCTGCAACCTTATCGTTGAATCGATTGTAGGAATCAAGTCCCTGATCGGTTACGTACTCAAGTGGCGTCTGGCTCTTTTGTTCCTGAAAACCTTTGCAGTGTTCTTCTTTCAGCAGAACGAAAACATCTTCAATCTCTCCCTGCTTATTCATGATTGCCCCTCGCCCGGTAGGGTAGGCCCTGCAGGCACCTGGACGATTTGAATATATAGTGCAGCCCTCTTTGGAGACAAATACGCAGCTTGCATTACCATCATCTACCATGGTGAGATAGAGCCGTGGAAAAACATCATTACAGGTTTGTTCTATAATAACGTAACGATCAATTACCTCGCGGGAATGAAGTTTTGTTGCTCTACGCAGACGCAGGACATCATAAGGGGTAAGAGCGAGTTCAAGTTCCCGGCAGCAATGGGTGAAGCAGGAAACGCCCGGATGACATTCAAAGCAAAACGGCTCATCTCTTTGCACCCGGCTGACATAATCCGGAAGTTCTAAATTATTCATCAGACAGTTTCCTCAATTTCAACTCGTTTGACCTGTGCACGTAAAGAGGCTTCACCCCAAAGTGTCAGAACCGGACTGGCAATAAAAATGGAAGAATAGGTTCCGACTATGATACCGATGAGAAGTGCAAAAGAGAAATCATGAATAACTGAGCCGCCGAAAAGAAATAGGGCCAGAAGGGTGATCACGGTTGTAAGAGAGGTTACAATGGTTCTGCTCAACACCTGATTGATACTGTCATTAATTATCGAGTAAAGAGAACTCTTCTGATTTTTCAGCATATTCTCTCGTATTCGGTCAAAAACAACAACCGAGTCGTTGAGAGAGTAACCAGCAAGGGTAAGAAGTGCTGTTACAATGAGAAGGGTTATTTCAACATTCATGAGCCAGCAGATACCGAGCACGACAAGGACATCGTGGAATGTTGCGATCGCGGCTGCAACACCGAATCGAAGATCAAAACGAATGGCCAAATACAATATAACACCGGCAAACGAGATCAGAATGGCTTCTATGGCTTTGTTACGAAGAACAGCACTTACAGAAGCTCCAATTTCTGACTGGCTTTCCAGGACAAATTGTTTGTCCGGGAGCTGGTTATTAAGAATGGTGCTGACTGTTTTGTCCAGGTCGGCTACTACGGCCTGTGATTTCTTAATTTTAACAATGAGTCGTTGTTCGCCTTCAACTTCCTGCAGATCGACGCCTTCTATATGACTGTCGTCAAAGGCCTTTCTAACTTCATGCATGGAAAAGCTGTTTTCTGCTTTATACTGCAGCAGCGATCCGCCTGCAAAATCAACACCAAGATCTGCTTTGCCACGTGAGATCTGAATAAATGCAAACAGACCAATGAAAACCAGTATCCCTGATAAAACGTAGGTGAACTTTCTTACCTTCATGTAGTCGAGATTGGGCTTTCTGGTAAACTGCAGAAACTGCAGTTTCTTCATCGGAGTCTTGCTGTTGAGCATATCAAAGAACAATCTGGAACAGAAAAGAGCTGTGAACAGGTTGAAAATAATACCAAGAGACAGCGTAATAGCAAAACCTTTGATCGGTCCGGTACCGAACATGAAAAGAGCCATGGCGGTAATAAGCGTGGTTACCTGAGAGTCGACAATTGTCCAGAAAGCCTTGCCAAAACCTCCGTCGATACTGGATCTGACAGATTTTCCCAGGCCATATTCCTCACGCATTCTTTCAAAGATGAGAACGTTGGCGTCAACAGCCATACCGATGGAGAGAACAATACCTGCTATACCTGGAAGGGTGAGAGTTGCGCTGAAGATTGCAAGCCCTGTAAAGAGAAAGAGAATGTTCAATACCAGCGCCACATTGGCTATGACACCGGAAAGACGGTAATAGATAATCATGAATGCAAGCACAAGGATTGAGCCGAAGACGCCTGACATGAGTCCTTTGTTGATAGAATCAGCTCCAAGGCTTGCCCCAACAGTCACGTTCTGAACAATATTAACTGGTGCAGGAAGAGCACCTACACGAAGAACAATTGCAAGATCTGCAGCCTCTTCATGGGTAAAAGAACCTGAAATCTGTGCTGATCCACCGACTATTTTTTCACGGATGACTGGGGCCGAGCGAACGACGTTATCCAAGACTATAGCCATTCTCTTGCCGACATATTTTTCGGTGATATTGGCAAAGACCTTGCCGCCTCTGCCGGTGAGATCGAGACTGACATAAGGTTCGTTGAAGCTGCCGCCTATCCGTACCTGGGCGTCTTTAATCATGTCACCGGTCATCAGTACCGGATTTTCAAGAAGAATAGGGGTCTCGATGATTTTGCCGGTTTTTTTATCCTGGTCACGTTCAAAATAAACAGAAGTTCCTTCCGGCAGAGAGGAGCTGATAATCCTGTTTAGCGCTTTAATGTCTTTTTGATCTGTCCACTGTCCGGATTGTTTTGCAGTCTCTACAAGGGAGTAGAGATCAACACCGGTCGAGTCAGCAACAACCTTGAATTCGAGCTGAGCGGTGTTTTTCAGGAGGCTCATTGCTCTTTCAGGGTCTTTGACGCCAGGCAGCTGAACGACAATTTCATCGATTCCCTGACGAATGATCACTGGTTCGGCAACACCGAACTGGTCAATCCTGTTTCGAATAATTTCAAGAGATTGTGCTACGGCATTGTTTTGTATAAAATCGCGTTTATCCTGCTTTAATTTAAGAAAAATGCGGGGAAAACTGCCTTCTTTGGCCTCAACATTGATATCGATATCGGGAAATTGATCTTCAGTGATTGCTTTAACCTGATCAACCGCACCCTGGTTAGGGAGCGTGAGAACAATTGTATCGGGCAGGGTGGACGGAGTGATAACTGCACTTACCGATTGCTCAGCAAGGGTATCTTTTAAATCCTGCGCGGCAAACTCGAGGGTGTTCTGTTCGGCTTTATCGAGATCAACTTTGAGTACAAGATGCATACCCCCTTGAAGATCAAGTCCCAAGGTAAGATCTCCTGGAGACATATATTTCTTCCACCAGTCCGGAGTTCCTGAATAAAATGACGGTGTCAGCACCATCACTGAGGTGAGAAGAACAAAAATAAGTAGACTGATTTTAAGCTTGAGTGTTGAGTTCATGTATTTTCCTGAAGAAAGCTGAATGAATGTTTTTAAGGACAACACATTCCGTTAAATTTTGCTATAACAGCTTGGCGATTATACCCCAATGGTTGAATAGTGCAATATTATGCACTGCTTTTTAGCAGAAGCTTTATCGGCAGAACCGATTATTCTTTTCGTTTAATGCTATTGACCATACAGGCAAGTTGGAATGTTCTCAATGGTATGAGATAAGGGAAAATCATTTGCCTGTTGTACGTTTTTTCTTTTTATGAAGTGAAAAACATTATGTAGCGATAGGATAATTCGGTTTTATAATGTTTCATACAATGAATAAGCAGTAATGTACCTGGGTAAAGGGGGATGATGGAAACAGCATTAAAAACTGATGCGATGGTCATTAATCAAGTGCAGCTTCTACTTGCTGAGAAAAGAACTTCTCTTGCTGTGATGAGGACCGGAATAGCTGTTCTTGCTTTGCCTCTGTCAGTTATCAGTCTGCTTATTGCGACTTCCAAATACTATGATGTGGCCGAGGTGCTTCATCTGGCGTCTATCCTTGGAGTTTTCCTTGTCGGCTTATCTGTCCTCGGTCTTTATCTCATCACCAGGTCGATAATAAAAATGCATGCTTATGACCGCCATATTCATCAACTGAAAATGCAAAACAGTGCTCTCCGTGAATTTATTGATTGATTCACTGTTTAATTAGTGTCTCGATATTCAACATTAGTGTCACTAAATTACGCTGTCTATGCTATCAGCTATCTGTTATAGATAGAACACTGAAAAAAATGATGTCAAATTGACAGTACATAAATTTTACCGAGTATAAATATGAGTACAGAAAATCTTCCCGAATTTGTTCGGGCTCTTCTTGAGCCTGCAGGCTATCCACATCCTGTGAAGTCAGTCGAGTTAATTCAGACCCACATCTCTTATGTCACACTGGCCGGAGAATTTGTCTATAAATGGAAAAAACCGGTTAATTTCGGTTTTCTTGATTTTTCAACTCTTGAAAAAAGAGAATATTACTGTGGGCAGGAGATTCGTCTTAATCAGAGGCTCTGCCCTGACCTCTACCTTGAAGTTGTCCCGCTCTATAAAAACGAGACTGGCTTCAGCTTTTCAGGGCCTGGTGATGTTGTGGAATACGGTGTGAAAATGAGGCGGATGAATCAGGATGGTCTTATGAGCAAACTCATTGCTGCAGGCAATCTTGATAAGCATCACATCAATCGTGTGGTTGAAATGCTGGTACCCTTTTATCGTGACGCTGTTGCCGATGCTTCTATTGTACAGTTTGGCACAGCTGACGGTTTTGGGGTTAACGTGCATGAAAATTTTGAACAGACCGAAGGTTTTATCGGCAAAGGCGGTTTGACACGGGAGTTGTTTGATACCGTAAAAGATTACTCTCTCAGGTTTCTTGCCAATACTGCTCTTTTTGACAAACGGATTGAAGAAGGAAGGGTCTGCGACTGTCACGGTGATCTTTATTCAGCCAATATCTGTTTTGATTCGGAAAAGACCTATATCTTTGACTGTATTGAATTCAACGAGCGATTTCGTTATTCCGATATGTGTGCTGATATCGGTTTTCTTGCCATGGATCTTGATTTTCACGGATTAACTGAATTGTCAGATTATTTTGTCCAGCAATATGTTGAATTGTCCGGAGATGCTTCGTTGGCAGATGTGTTGAACTTTTATAAATGCTACAGGGCCTATGTCCGGGCAAAAATAGGTCTGTTTACAGCTGCTGATCCGGCGCTTAATCCTGCTGCCGCGGCGCAATGTCTGACTGATGCTGAAAAGTATTTTACCCTTGCCAGGAGGTATGCAGTTGACTAGCGGCAATTCTGAAAAACGACCTGTTGTCTATGTGTTTTTCGGTTTGAGCGGCAGCGGGAAGAGTTTTCTTGGTCGTAAGTGGGCTGAACACAACCAGTTGTCTTACAGCAATTCTGATGAGGTCAGAAAAGAAATAGCAGGACTGGAAAGTAAAACTAGACAATGGGTTGATTATAATGCCGGCATTTACGGCCCTGAATTTACAAGAAAGACTTATGACGCTCTGATTGTTCGGGCTCAACACCAGGTTATGAGTGGAAAAGATTGTGTTATTGATGCAACCTATACCTCATCTGCAGAGCGTGATCTGGTTATCGAACGCCTGTCTTCCGATGCGCATGTCATTTTTGTGCTTTGCCGATGCGGTGAAGAAGTGGTAAAAAGACGTTTTGACATTCGGGCCAATGACCTGTCAGCTGCCTCAGACGGCCGGTGGGTAATTTACCAGGAACAGAAGAAACGCTTCGATGAGCCGGTGCAGATCAAGAATGCTGAATTAATCGTCATCGATACCGATGAGAACATAGATGTGCTGCTGGATCAGCTTGTTGCAGCCATAAAAGAGTAAGGAGACAAGGTGTATACCAGAATTTATGTACTACGCTTTTTAAAAGATACCAGTGAGCAGCCTGTAATCTATCATCTGGTGAAGAAATTTGACATTGAATTTAATATTCTTAAAGCGGACATTCTGCCTCACCGTGAAGGCATGATGATATTAAAACTCAGAGGTACAAAAGAAAACGTCCTCAATGGTGTAAAATATCTTGAGACGTACGGCGTTGAGGTTAAACGCCTTGCCACAGCAATAAGCCGTGATGAAGATAAGTGCTATCAGTGCGGCGCCTGCACGGGGGTTTGCCCTGTTCAGGCTCTCTCAATCCGGAGGAAGGATATGGCCGTTCTTTTTGACCCTGAGAAATGTACAGGTTGCGGCCAGTGTGTTACGATCTGTCCGGTCAGGGCAATGCAGGTAAGTCTTGAGCCTGAGGTGCTTGCTGAAGCGTAGGTCAGGATAGCACAGAAAACGGAAGTAAGTAAAAAGGGCTGTCGGTGTGTTGATCACTGACAGCCCTTTTTTATCATATATGCAGTAGAAAACTAATTCGACTGCACGTCCTGTGCACCGTCGGTGGTGAAAGACCAATCCGGCAGGGTGAACTCAGGAAGGTAATCTGATATAGAAGACTCAGGATAGTTCTTTGCTTCAAGCTGGGCAAGCAATTCTCTGGCTTGAGGGGCAATAGATGAATCTGGATACATATTGAGCAGGTATTTCAGTCTGGTTTTTGCCTGATTGTATTTTTGGGTTCTCAGATAAAATGTAACAACCGTATATTCATGATTTACCAGAAACTCGTTGGCTGCTCTTATTCGGGCTTTGGCTTCTTCAGTATATGGGGAATAAGGGTAGGCACGGAGCAGTTGTGAAAAACTCTGTATTGCTTTAACCGCACCGGTAGTATCGCGGTCTACTCTGTTGATCTGCTTGTAGCTGCACATCCCTTTCTGATACATGACGTAAGGAATAGCCTCGTTGGTTGGATGTCGGCTCTCAAACTCCTCATACAAAATCAGAGCCTCGGCAAAATGGTCCATATAATAGTTTGAGTCTGCTGATTTGAGTTCAGCAAGCGGAGCCTCAGGAGAAAACGGATACCGGTCAAGGATTTCCTCAAAATATTTCTGTGCCATATAATATTTTCCGACATTGAACTCATCCATTCCCTTGACGATCAGTTCCCGGGCTGGGATGTTCAGATCGACTTCTTCATTGGCACCATGACCGAAGATTGTTACTTCGCCGCAGCCGGACAAAATAAACGTTACGGTTAATGCAGCAAGAAATGATTGTAGGCCGGTAAATATTTTTGTACTCATAGTTTCTCTTTTGACGATCAGGACTTCATATGATGAAGATAATCTTCGGCGGTCAGTACTGCGACCGCGCCTTCGCCTGCTGCGTTAACAACCTGGCGAACAGCCTTGCTTTGGATGTCTCCTGCTGCCATTACACCTTTAATGCAGGTTCTGGTTTCAGTGTCCACAGGAATAAAGCCCCATTTGTCTGCATTGAGCTCTTTGAGCGGCAGCGCATCACTGTTTGGTGTGACGCCAATGAGAATGAAAATTCCGTTTACTGCGAGTTTTGAATCCTCGCCGTCATTGTTGCGAAGATTAATGGCTGTAACACCGGTATGATCACCTTCAACAGAGGTTACGGTAGAATTCCAGATGAATTCAATCTTTTCGTTTGCGAAGGCTTTTTCCTGCACTATTTTAGTGGCTCGTAACTGGTCACGTCGGTGAATAACCGTTACTTTGCTGGCAAATTTGGTCAGATAGTCGGCTTCTTGAACGGCGGTGTTTCCACCCCCTACAACAGCCACGTGCATGTTGCGGTAAAATGGAGCATCACAGGTTCCGCAGTATGAAACACCTTTACCGGTGAATTCCTGTTCACCTGGTATGTTCAGCTTGTTTGCTTTGGCACCGGTACAGATAATGAGTGTATCGCAGGTAAACTCTTCACCGTCTGAAGTAATAAGAACCTTTCTTTTCTCATCCGAGAGATCGACTTTTACAATTTCTTTGGTCAGAATGTTGAGTTCAAAGCGTTTAGCATGCTCAGTCATCTTTTCGACCAGTTCATATCCTGCAATCCCTTCAGGGAAACCGGGGTAGTTATCTACCCAATCTGTCAGCAATACCTGGCCACCTGGAGCGCCGCGCTCGATGAGAGCATGATCCAGTCTTGATCTTGCAGCATAAAGACCGGCAGACAGGCCAGCAGGCCCACCTCCTAAAATAATCAGCTGATAATGTGTTTTCATGTGAATGTCTTAGTGATGGTCGTAAAAAAGCATGTGCTCCAAGCTTGAAAGAAGCACATGCTTATATAAAGAGATTGGTGCTCTTAGAGAGCTTTGTTGATCAGTTCAACAAGCTGCGACTTACCTACAGCGCCAGTTACCTGATCGACAACTTCTCCATCCTTGAAAAGGATGAGGGTTGGGATTGCCCGGATACCGAATTTGCCTGGAGTATTAGGATTATCGTCGACATTCATCTTGCCGATCTGAACTTTACCGGTGAACTCGTTGGCAAGCTCTTCTATGACCGGACCAATAGCTTTACAAGGTCCGCACCAGGGGGCCCAGAAATCTACCAGGGTAGGTTTGTCGGAACCAACTGTTGCATCGAAATCACTGTCATTAATCTGTAATACATTATCGTTTGCCATTGAATATCTCCTTTGTACAAAAAAATAGGCATTTTATAGGCTAGCGGGCTGACACAGGCGGTTTTTTTGCATATGAAAACGACTGTACTTTACCTGCTGCAATTTTTCCTGACAAGTAAAATTTCAGAGAGAAGATAAATGCCAGAATACCATACGAATTGCTTTCACTTTGTGCACGAATAGGAAAAGGTCAAGGCTGAAACATGTTTGGCAAATGGTAGGAATGCATGCTATATTGGAGCCCTTTAAAAGTATTGCTGAGAGAACTTGCAAAAGATGCCGACCTGTGAGGATTGACGGGAGCATCTGGCTCAATTTTTTTTAAGAGGATAAAATGGAAAAAACAATCTCCGCTCAGATGTTTGACAAGGCTCAGAAATTTATCCCTGGTGGGGTAAACTCGCCGGTACGAGCGTGTAAATCCGTTGGCTGTGACCCTGTTTTTATAGCCAGTGCCAATGGCAGTACTATCGTCGATGTTGACGGCAACAAATATTTGGATTTTGTCTGTTCCTGGGGGCCGATGATTATGGGGCATGCTCATCCTCAAATCATTAAAGCTGTTCAGGATACAGCTGTTGGCGGGACTAGTTTCGGGGCCTCGACTCCATTGGAAATCGATCTTGCAGCGATGGTCTGTGAAGCCGTGCCATCCATTGAAAAAGTCCGATTTGTCAATTCCGGTACAGAAGCAACCATGAGTGCGATCCGTCTTGCAAGAGGCTATACCGGCAAAAATGTCGTTGTCAAATTTGACGGCTGTTACCATGGGCATGCAGACTCATTTCTGGTTAAGGCTGGCTCCGGAGTGATCACGTTAGGTATTCCAGGTAGTCCTGGAGTACCTGAGGATATCGTGAAAAATACACTTTCCATTCCATATAATAATATTGAAGAGCTTGAAAAAACACTTTGTGATGAGACGCTTGATATAGCTTGCGTGATTTTAGAGCCGGTTGCAGGAAATATGGGCTGCGTTGAGCCGTCGAAGGAGTTCCTTCAGACTCTGCGAAAGCTTACCCAGGAACGCGGGATAGTTCTGATTTTTGATGAGGTTATAACAGGTTTCAGACTTTCATACGGCGGTGCGCAGGAATATTTTGGCATTAATCCTGATCTGACTTGTCTTGGTAAGATTATCGGCGGCGGTCTCCCTGTAGGAGCCTACGGCGGAAAAACAGAAATCATGAACCAAATTGCTCCTGACGGACCGGTTTACCAGGCTGGAACACTCTCCGGGAATCCGCTTGCAATGGCTGCAGGTATTGCAACGTTAAAGCTTTTGCAGGCACAGGATTTTTATAAAGATCTCAATGATAAATCTGCCTGGTTTGCAGCGCAGCTACAGGAAGTTGCTGAGGCTTCAGGTGTATCTGTTCAGCTCAACAGGGTTGGTAGTTTGCTGACCCCATTTTTTGCAATTGAGCCGGTCATAGATTTTACGTCAGCCATGAAGTCAGATACTGATCGTTATGCACGTCATTGGAGGGCCATGCTTGAGATGGGTGTCTATCTTGCCCCTTCACAATTTGAGGTGGCTTTTATCTCTGGAGTCCATACAGAGGAAGAGCTGAAAACGGTGGTTCAGAAAACTGAATTGTCATTCAAAAAACTGGCCGGTAACTGAAAAATCGATTGACTTTGATAGTCATGCATGCTACCAACAACATGTTGTAATAACCATGATGTAGCCAATCCTGTTTGGAGTTTTCATGTCTGGTGCTAAAAACGAATGGGTGCAACTTCTGGCCAACTATGGTCATATAGGATTTACCTTCGTCGCCTGCATCGTTATCGGCATGGGAGGGGGGATTCTGCTTGACACAAAAGTGTTTAACGGAAGTACAACACCCTGGTTTACCTTTATCGGTTTGGCCTTTGGTATAGCTGCAAGTTTTAAGACTCTGTTCGATATCCTCTGGCGTGTAAATAAAGACGTTAAGAAAGAAGACGATTGAGGGTAGTGTGGTAGAAGAAGTTGAACAGTTTCGCAAAATGCAGCTGACGAGCTGGTTGTATCTGCTTGTCATTTGTGTCGGATCGTATATATTTGCATCGTGGTCTTTTGCTTGGTCAGCTTTTGCTGGTGGTGTAGTTTCCATATTGAGTTTTCAGGTAGCACACAAAGATGTGCTCGGATTTGTCGAAACAGTGACAGACACCACGGAAGGGCTTGAAGAAGAACAGCAGAAGCAGGTCGTCAAGCAGAACAAACTCGGATTCCTTCTACGGTTCTGGGTTCGCATTATAATTATAGGTGTTATTCTTCTTGTGCTTATCAGGTACGGCAAGGTTAACATCTTTGGACTAATTTTAGGGTTGTCAACGGTAGTGTTCACAATAGCATTCACTGCGCTGAATGTCGTGAGGCACTACTACATCAGGAGGAGGTAGACGGAAGTTATGGAGCATCCAATACTATTTATTTCACTCATCTTAGAGGGGCTGGGCCTGCCCGTTCCTCATGGTTTTGTAGGCCACACATTTCTTGAGCAGCTGTGTGCACCTTACATGACCTACACCTGGCTAGTAATGGCCTTTCTGATCATTGTTTCCAAACTGACCCTTGGAAACCTTGAGATGATCCCGGGAAAAGGACAGAATTTCTGGGAAATCGTTGTTGGCGGCATGGATAATTTCTTTGTCGACAATATGGGTAGAGAAATGACTGATCAGTTTTTCCCAATGATTGCAACCTTCGGACTGTATATTGCGGTTGCAAACCTTATCGGACTGATTCCAGGTTTCATGTCTCCGACCTCCAGCATCAATACCACTCTGGCATTGACAATTATTGTTTGGGTAACTCATCACTTTATCGGCTTCCGTGCTCATGGCATCAAATATTACAAGCACTTCATGGGACCAATGTGGTGGCTTGTGCCCCTTATGCTGCCGATCGAGCTGATCTCCAACTTTGCTCGTCTGCTTTCCCTCTCTATTCGTCTTTTCGGTAACATCATGGCGAAAGAGACCCTGCTTGGAATTCTGTTCATGCTTGCCGGTTTTGCTTTTGCACCGCTGCCAATCATGGTTCTTGGTGTTCTGGTATCTCTGGTTCAGGCAATGGTATTTGTATTGCTGACCGTTGTATACTTTGCCCAGGCTGCTGAGCACGCACATTAATTCGTGAAGTAACGCTTCAAGCGTTTAGTTTATAGAAGAAGGCCAAATTTAAGAACTTTTTTAAGGAGAAACAAAATGGAAGGAAATATTCAATTAGCGTTGATCTGTGTTGGTGCTGCACTCTCTATCGGACTTGCAGGACTTGGAGCTGGTATCGGTATCGGTTCTGTTGGACAGGGTGCTACCATGGGTCTTGCTCGTAATCCAGAAGTACAGCCTAAACTGATGGTTTTCATGATCCTTGGTATGGCTCTTGCTGAATCAATTGCTATTTACGGACTCGTTATCTCTCTGATCCTTCTCTACGCTAACCCTCTCTTGGGATAAGTAGTAGCTGAGATACAGTTTAGCTGTTTGAAGTATAGAAAGGGCTGCAGATTTTATCTGCAGCCCTTTTTTTATTTGGAGAACGCCTCATGCCGACCAATGAAAACGCAAATTATGTCATGTATCCATTTAGGACGGCAAAGGAGGAAGTATTGCCTTCCAGTGGAATATTTCTTGTCAATCCTTCTGATTTTGAGGCATTTCGCCGGGATGTGATGAATGAGAGTTGGAAAAGGCGCTCACTATTCAATTCCAATCTTTTTGTTGATGAAAGACAAGATCTGTTTGTTGCCGGGCCCTCTATCGGTGCGCCAATGGCTGTTATGACTCTGGAAAAACTGATTGCCCTTGGTGCAAAAAAAATTACCCTTTTCGGTTGGGGGGGCGGCCTTCAAGCTGCTGATAGAGTAGGTGATCTTGTAGTTGTTGAGCGATGCGTTGCGGGAGAGGGGACATCGGGATACTACTTGACGGAGAAGGTTTTACCGATGCAAACTGAAGCACTGAGTGAATTGGGACAGGTATTAAATAAAAATGATATGGTCTATAGAAAAGGGATATGCTGGAGTACCGATGCGCCATACAGAGAGGAAAAAAACTATCTGAAAAGGCTGATAAGTGAGTTCGGCGTTGATATAATTGATATGGAAACATCTGCATTAAATACTGTTAGCACTTTTCGTGGAATAGAATTATCTGCTTTGTTGATGATATCAGACTTGCCGTTAGATAAAAATTGGCGGATGAGTTGCAATGATAAGGGGTTTAAAAATAAGGTCCGGGAGCTGGTTCATTTGCTTTGCGGTAACTGAGCATATTGAGGTGAGTATGAAAACGTTCAATCTAGTTAGTCTTGGATGTGCAAAGAACCTGGTTGATTCGGAACTCATGACTGGCAGCCTGTTGTCAGCTGGCTGGCAGATGAAAGAGGATCCGGCAGAGGCTGATGTTCTTATAGTTAATACCTGTGGTTTTATACAGCCCGCGGTTGAAGAGGCTATTGATGAGATTCTGTCTCTTGCAGAGTATAAAGCAGAAGATGCCAGGCGTAAACTCGTGGTTACGGGATGTATGGTTCAGCGTTATCAGCAAAAGCTGATGGAAGAACTTCCAGAAGTTGATCTTTGGGTCGGAACGGAAGGACCGGATAGATTGGCAATGTATATAGAGCAGATGATTGCAGGTGCACCGGAAGTGCTTCATTTACCAGATAGACGATTGATGAGTGTAGAAATGGAACGTGCCCTGTCCCATCCTTATTTTAGCTCTTGGTTAAAAATAACTGAAGGATGTGATAATCGATGCAGCTATTGCATGATTCCTTCTATTCGCGGCAAGTTACGCAGTAGGGAGATAAATGATCTTGTCAAGGAAGCAAAACTTCTTGAAGAAAAGGGTGTTAAGGAACTCAATCTTATCGCGCAGGATCTGACTGCCTATGGTAACGATTTATCCACTGATGTGAATCTGCCGATATTGCTTGAGAAGCTAATAGATACAACCTCTATCGATTGGATAAGATTGCTTTATCTTTACCCGAACAGAATAGATAGAAGGCTCATTGAGATTATGAAAGGGAGCAGGAGGATTGTTCCATATCTTGATATACCTTTTCAGCATGTCAGTGACGCTGTCCTAAAGAGGATGAACCGTAATTATACAGAAAAAGAACTCTATTCTCTGGTTGATCGACTACGAATGGATATCCCTGATTTAGCGCTAAGAACTACATTTTTACTCGGCTTTCCCGGTGAGACTAAGCAAGATGTTGAGGCGGTTGAACGTTTTATTCGTGACGTACAATTTGATCATTTAGGTGTATTTCCATACGCCAATGAGGAAGGTTGTCCATCTGAGAGTTACAGTGATCAGATTGATGAAGAAGAAAAATTGATCAGAGTTGATCGCATCTTGTCCCTGCAAAAAGAAATATCAAAGAAAAAATTGCAACGCTTCGTAGGAACAACTCAGGATGTTCTGGTTGAAGGAGTAAGTGCTGAGACTGATCTTCTGTTGCAGGGTAGAACCAAATATCAGGCACCGGAAATTGATGGCTTGGTTTATATAAATGAAGGAATGGTGAACCCCGGTGAAATCATTGAGGTTGAAATCACCGAGGCACACATTTATGACCTGGTAGGCAATGTAAAGGAACAGAAGCAGATTGATTAATTAGCCGCTGACATTTACCTGTTCTCTCAGATCTTTTCCGACTTTAAAAAACGGCAGCTTTTTAGGCTTGACCTTGATCTTTTTGCCGGTTTTTGGATTTCTACCTTCATAGGATTCGTACTGTTTAATCACGAAGCTGCCAAAACCTCTGATCTCGATACTCTCTCCCCTTGATAGGGACTCAATCATTGTATCGATGATGGTGTTAGTTATTGCGGCTGCTTCACGGTGTGGAATTCCTATGTCCTGTGCCAGTGCTTCAATGAGTTCTGATTTGTTCATACTCTGCTCCTGTTAAAAGGAATACCTTGCTTTTCAGTGCTTGCCCTTTTGGGGCTCTTCTAAAAAAACAAATAAAGTTCACTGGTTATCTAATTTTAGATAACCAAATGAAATATGCAGTTATTACAAGTGTTTATGCCCATCTCCCTCAATTTGAACAACTCATAAAACCCGTAACTATTCAAATTTAATCAGCTAATTATGCAATTGTAAAGGAAATTTTATAAAAAAATCTTTTTTATGTCGGAGGGGCTTAATTTTCTGGCGTTCCCGAGCGGAAGTTTGTTGAGAGAAAGTTTGCCGTAAGCGGTCCTTTTAAGGGATGTGACAGGGTGGCCTATGGCTTTAAACATATTTTTAACCTGATGTTTTTTCCCTTCATGAATGGTGATTCTGCACAGTGATGTGGATGACATCTTTTTTATTAAAGCGACTTTGGCAGGAGCCGTTTTTGCACCGTCAAGTATAATACCGGTTTCGAGCTGCTGAAGTCTTGCCTTGCCGGGGTGTCCATAGACAACCGCTTCGTAGGTTTTATTCACCTCATGACTCGGATGTTGAATTTTTTGTGCCAATTCGCCATCGTTGGTGAGGATCAGTGCTCCCTCTGTATCGAAATCGAGGCGTCCGACAGGGAAAAGTCTTGCATCACAATCTTTAATGAGATCGGTGACAACAGGTCTGCCCTGCGGATCGGACACTGTTGTGACATATCCTTTGGGTTTGTTGAGCAAATAATAGAACAAGGTTGTTTCAGGTGTAACTGTCTTATTGTCAAATTGGACACGATCAACACCTTCTACAACAGTCGTACCTGCAAGGCGAACAACTGTACCGTTAACCTTGACCCGACCTGCAGAAATGTACTCCTCTGCTTTTCTTCTGGAGGCAATACCGCATTGAGCAAGATACTTTTGTAATCTAATACTCTCTTTCACAGCCATTTTTTCGGAATAATACGTCTAATTTTATTATCTACCAGGGACTTGGTTTCAGCATCGACTTCGAGTACCTCAGTATACCATGGTTTCATTCTGCAATCGAAGACAACAGGTGCAGCAAGACCAACATGAAAACGACGGACACTGGTTGTCGCTGCATGAATATCGTTGGCAGGTTCAAAGCGAGTAAAGAAAGTCCATAAGAATTCCTGCATTGAAACAGTGGCCTCGTCCGTATTGTCGACCAGCAGGATCACCGGCCAGTTAGCTAGTGTTTCAAATGACGCCAGCTTTTGAGCAAGATCCTTGTCCTCCTTATAACTGACACCTTGAACAACTAAAGTACCAGGCAGATAAGGGTATGGTTTACTGCAGCCGTGAGGCAGTTCACCAGTAAAGTCTCTTGGCAGTTCGCGAATTTTATCTTTACCTAGTCCCATCATCATCGCTTTCGAGCCTTTATTAACAGAGGGCCCGGTATAATCCAGGGTATCCTGGCTTACATTGGCGAAGATAAAAAGATCCTGATCCCACTGAATGCGTTCCAGTACATGGGGCCAGAGTTTTGAAAAATCAGTTACATCAATATCCCCATCGGTAAGAATCAAAAACTTGGAGAGTGAAAGTTGGCCTTCTCCTAAAATTCTCAGACCACAGGCAAATGCCTCACGTGGATATCTGTTTGACACTCGTGCGGCAGCCATGCAGTGAAAGCCAGTCTCGCCATAGGTCTTGAGTTCTTTGACGCCCTTCATGACTAGAGGAAAAAGCGGACTGAGAAGATCTTGCAGATAATCACCAATGTAGAAGTCTTCCTGTTTAGGACGGCCAACTACCGTGGCAGGGTAAATGGCATCCTTTCTGTGATAAAGATGGGAAACCTGAAATATCGGGTAGTCATGGGCTAGCGAATTATAACCGTAATGATCGCCAAATGGGCCTTCCGGTCTGCGAATATGCGGAGGAACGGATCCCTTGATAGCGAACTCGGCATTTGCGACTAGATCATGCCCGCCGAGTGGATCTTTTACCATCTTCAGCTTGCAGCCCATTACCATGGAGGTAAGCATGAGTTCCGGAATGTCTTCAGGCAGAGGTGCAATTGCTGAAAGCATTAATGCTGGAGGCCCACCGATAAAGAGGGTAAGGGGTAGAGCCAGATCACGCTTCTCAGCTTCGTAGTAGTGATAGCCGCCGCCTTTATGAATTTGCCAGTGGATGCCGGTTGTCTGGTCGTCATGCTGCTGAATACGATACATGCCGAGATTATGGCCGCGGCCATCTGGATGTTCTGTATAGACCAGCGGTAGGGTAACAAACGGCCCTCCATCGCTGTGCCATGATGTCAGCATCGGCAGGGCGGAAAGCTTCGGGGGCGATTGGCAGTTGTCGAGAATTGGACCCTGAGTTTCTTGTTTGATGCCCATTTTTAGCCCATCAAGGACAAGATTGCGTCTATCCCAAAGTTTGCCGAAGGACAACGGCATAATTTCTTCAGCGAGTTTGACAATATCCTGGACAAATTGCTGCGGTTTTTTACCAAAAGCCTGTTCAAGTCGCCTATTGGTGCCGAATAGGTTGGTGGTTACAGGAAACTGAGAACCTTTTACATTGGTAAAAAGAAGAGCAGGTCCGCCTTTGGCGATGACCCGTCTGTGAATTTCAGCGATCTCAAGATAAGGATCAACTTCTTCATCAATCACCAGAAGATCACCTTCTTTTTTAAGCATGTCAAGATAGCTGCGCAGATCGTGCAGTTTTCTGTAGCTCATTATTCATCCTCCCCATGGTGTTTCTTTCTGGTTTGATCATTGAGAAAGAGGGTGTGATACTCGTGTTCACTGAAATATTTTTTCATTAGCGCGGTGAACTGACTGACAAAAATATCGATGTCGTCACTGCTGGCTCTATTGGAAAGTTCAGTGCAGAACTCTTCTCGTCCGATTTGACGGAGAAAGCAGAGAAAAGAAGCTTTATCAAGATCTTCACTCATACCGAAACACATCTGATTAGGTGTTATCTTCATTGATATTGTATAAGATTATGGGGTTATTCTATAAAGAACTTTACGAGTCCTCGGTCCGTCGTATTCACAGAAATAAATTTTTTGCCAGGTACCGAGTACCAGCCTGGAATTTTCTATGAAGACAGTTAGCGAAGAGCCAGTGAGAGTCGCCATGATATGGGAAGGAGAATTGCCTTCAAGATGACGGTATCCAAGATTAAGGGGCACTATTTCTTTCAGTCCTTTAATAATATCATCTCTAACGTCCGGATCGGCACCCTCATTAATGGTAAGCCCGGCGGTAGTATGCGGATTAAAGATAAAACAGATGCCGTCAGTAATACCGGAAGCAGAAACAGCAGCCTGGATTTTAGGAGTAATGTCAATTAGCTCCATGGCCTTTCCAGTTTTCACTTCTATCGGACCCTGCATAACGTTTTTATCCATATCTAATAATTGTTCAGTGGCGATATTTAATAAATAATGAAAATGGCAATTGCAAACAATATAGCAGAACTTTGAAGAATGCCGGAAAAAAAATAGTAGTTTTTTCGACTGAGCCAGGAATGGGAATTGATTGTGAACGGCAGAGTGCAGTATAAAAAGGCACAATGGTACAAAATCATTTATGAATATGCAAAATTCTTTTGACACAACATCGGTGTTCTTCGCTTGACATCATGACATAAGGAAATAGTATAACTAGCTGGAAAAGAGGCAAAATGAAAAATTTATTTTTTCTTATCGGTTACCGAGCCGTCGGCAAAACGACCATCGGCAGGTTGCTGGCTAAGGAATTAGACTTGCAGTTCACAGATACTGACAGGCTGGTTGAACTGCAGGTAGGAAAGACTATCGCTTCGCTTGTCGAAGAGGCAGGATGGGATGGCTTTCGTGAAGTTGAAAAAGATGTCCTGCAGCGGACTGCTGGGCTGAGTAACGCTCTTGTTTCCACTGGCGGCGGTGCCGTCCTGCATGGAGATGTCTGGCAGGAACTCAAGAAATCTTCCGGTATAATCTGGCTGTACGCTGAGCCCGGAATTATTCTTTCCCGTCTGAGTCAGGATGATAAAACACAGAGTCAGCGGCCTTCACTGTCAGGTAAAGGTGTTTTTGCTGAGATAGAAACAATACTGCATGAGCGCATGCCGCTTTACTCTGCACTGGCAGATTTTTCAGTGGATACCGCTTCAATGACTATTGATCAGGCTGTAAAGGAAATTTCCAGGTGGTGCAGAGACAAAACAATGCGATCAGGTGATGAATAATGGCAGGGAATACATTCGGCAAAGCGTTTAAAGTAACAACCTGGGGAGAGTCCCATGGCACAGGTGTGGGGGCTGTTATTGACGGATGTCCTCCGGGGATCGTTCTTGATCTGGAGGATTTGCAGAATGAAATGGCCAGAAGAAAACCCGGTCAGGGCGGGGCGTCAACGACAAGAAAAGAGCCTGATAAACTCGAAATTATGTCAGGTGTCTTTACGCTCCCTGGTGAAGAAATGCCGCGAACAACAGGCACGCCGATTTCTCTTGTCATCTATAATAAAGATGCCCACTCAAAATCCTATGATCACTTGCGGGATATCTTCCGGCCTGGACATGGAGATATTACTTATATGGCGAAATACGGACTTCGTGACCATCGCGGCGGCGGCCGTTCGTCTGCCCGTGAGACAGCTGCCAGGGTTGCGGCGGGAGCGATCGCAAAACAGGTACTTGCCTCTTTTGATATGGATGTGTGTGCTTATACAGTTGCGTTGGGTGGTATCCGGGCTGAAAAACGTAATCTTGGTGAGATAACGAAAAATGCGTATTACTGTCCTGATAAGGTTGCGGCAAAAAAGATGGATGAAAGGATCAAGCAGGTGCGCAGCAATGGCGATACGGTTGGAGGGATTGTTGAAATAGTTGCACAATGTCCACCTGGACTTGGTGAGCCTGTTTTTGATAAACTTGAGGCAGAGCTTGCCCATGGTCTCATGTCAATTGGGGCCGTAAAAGGTGTGGAAATTGGTGCAGGTTTTGCGGTTGCAGATATGCTCGGTTCGGAAAATAACGATGTCATTACACCTGAAGGTTATGCCAGTAATAATGCTGGTGGGATTCTGGCCGGGATTTCAAACGGTGAGCAGTTGGTAATACGGGTAGCGATAAAGCCGATACCATCTATCGCCAAAGAACAGCATACGGTTAACTTAAGAAACGAAGAGGTGTCGCTGAAAATTGGTGGCCGTCATGACATTTCCGCTATTCCCAGAGTGATTCCGGTTTGTGAAGCAATGGTGCGGCTGACGCTGGTTGATCATCTCTTAAGACACTTAGGACCTTATGAGGAAGAAGAATACTGATTCTGATAACAAATCAGTTGGCCAGCCGATGAAAAACATCTGGATGGTAACCCGTGAATACGGCAATCTGGCTGGTGCCGGCGGTGTTCGTGATATGGTCCGTCAGCTGTCAGTCAACCTGGCCAAGTGGCATGGTCGTACGGTCTCGGTAGTGATGCCGCTTTACGGATTTATGGACCTCGAACGCCTTGGCTTCGCACCGGTTCATGATCCTCTGTATATGAACCGACAGCTGGCTTTCGCTGTACAGATGAACTTCCCTTTTAATGAAAGAACAGAACATGTTGAGGTCTTTTCACTAACCGATAAACGAGTGACAGTATATGGCTTGTTCAGTGAGCGTTTTTCAGAGAAAAAGGATGTCTATGTCTATCAGGAAGAAGATGAACAGCTTGATGCCTGGAAGGTAAAAGGTTCAGGCCATCAGGATTATTTTGCCATGAATATCCTGCTGCAAAAAGGCGCTTTGGAGCTCATCATGCATCTTGGTGAAAGACCTGATGTCATTCATTGTCATGACGGGCATACAGCTGTGCTGCCGGTTATGATTGATGAACTCCCCGGATATAGTACATATTTTCGATCAACCGGTTCAGTGCTCTCCATTCATAATGCAGGGTTCGGCTATCATCAGGAAGTTGCCGACCTTCCATTTGCCCAGACCATTACCGGGCTTACCTGGAAGACTGTGCAGTCCAGTCTTCTTGGCGGGAAGTTTGATCCATTTGTCTGTGCAGCAGGTCATGCTGTCATCAATGCGGTCAGCGAGAATTATGCTCATGAACTGCAGCATACCGATGCTGACCGGATGACCGGCTGGCTCGGTCATGAGCTCCTGCAGCGAGGGGTCATCTTTGAAGGGGTTACCAATGGCATCGATCCTTCCGAATATAATCCTTCCGAGCATGAAAAAGTCGGTATTGCCGCGTCCTATTCCATAGAAGCGCAAGAACTCGAAGGGAAAAAAGCATGTAAGCAAGAGTTGATCAGGCTGCTTGATGGGGCCCACGGCCTTCCGGCTGCCCAGTACGGCTACCTTGATAATACCCCTGAAGTTCCGCTGTTCACTTTTATCGGACGGCTTAATGAGCAGAAGGGCGTTGATGTTTTGTTGCCTGCTGTGAGTAATTATCTCAGTCAGAATAAGCCTGGTCAATTCGTTATTCTGGGTTCCGGTGAACGGTATTTTGAAAATCAGTTTCATGGGATCGCTAATAATCCTATTTTTCAGGGACGTGTCTGTTTCCTGCAGGGTTTTTCTCCGGCTCTAGCCAATCAAGTGTATGCGGCAGGTGATTTTTTTCTCATCCCGTCCCGATTTGAACCGTGCGGGCTGACAGATTTTATCGCGCAGCTTTTCGGTAATCTGCCTATCGTCCATCTGATAGGCGGGCTGGTGAAGGTTTCTGATGGGGAGACCGGATTCGGCTATGGAGATAATTCTCCAGATGGTCTGATGAAAACGATGATGAGAGCAGCGGATGTGTTTACGCAGCCGGAGCAGATTAGCATTATGCAGAAAAACGCTAAACGTCTTATCGATCAGGAATATAACTGGTCGATTGTTATGAAGAAATATCTTGATCTGTATAACAAGGCGGCTGTATTGAACAGTCGTACTCATTTGACGGTGTAAAGCTGTAAATTCTTTGTACCTTCAACCAAAAGGAGAATAAAATGAGTGTGAAAATTGGTATCAACGGTTTTGGCCGAATCGGTAGAAATATATTCAGAGCGATGTACAAGGACAGCGCCTTTGCCGACATTGAAGTCGTTGCAATCAACGACCTGACTGATAATAAGACGCTGGCTCACCTGCTGAAATACGACTCTGTAATGGGTGTGTTTGAAAAGGATGTCGACTATGATGACAAGGGCATTATCATTGACGGAAAGCATATTGCGGTATCAGAGCAGAGAAATCCTGCCGACATCCCCTGGGGTGATTCCGGTGCTGAGTATGTTGCTGAATGTACCGGCATCTTCAGAGACGCAGATTCTGCTCAGGCTCATATCGATGCTGGAGCAAGCAAGGTGATCATTTCCGCACCAGCCAAGGGCAATGTAAAAACATTTGTCATGGGTGTGAATGAGGATGATTATGATCCCACCATTCATCATGTTGTTTCAAACGCATCGTGCACAACCAACTGTCTCGCGCCGTTTGCAAAAGTCATTCTTGACAATTTCGGTATTGAGTGCGGCCTCATGACCACTGTTCATGCCTATACCGGTGATCAGAGACTGCTCGATTTCCCTCATTCTGATCCAAGAAGGGCAAGAGCAGCCGCTCTTTCCATGATACCGACCAAGACCGGTGCTGCAGCGGCTGTTTCTCTTGTTATTCCTGAACTTAAAGGGAAGTTCGACGGTCTTGCTGTGCGTGTGCCGACACCAACTGTTTCAATTGTTGATGCTGTTATGGAAGTGGAGAGAGAAACAAGTGTTGAAGAGGTGAATAAGGCCCTGAAGGAGGCTGCTAACAGGTATCTTGGTTATACCGATCTGCCTCTGGTTTCCATCGACTTTCAAGGTAACTCCCACTCCTCGATCGTAGACGGACAGTGTACTAAGGTAATCGGTAAAACCGTAAAGGTTATGAGCTGGTATGATAATGAGTGGGGCTATTCCAACAGAATGCTCGATCTTATTCTTCACATGAATGCAAATAAGCCGGTCTAATTTTCAAAAATATCTCACCTTACAGAACTCCCGAATCCGGTCAGGATTTGGGAGTTTTTTTTTGCTCATAAAACGCCAGCTGCCACTGCTTTCCGGTTTATGTCCTGCTGTTTTAAGGAAAACATCAATTGAGCAGAGTCCGTAGATTGTATATACTGAAAGAAGATATCGCTATTCCCGCACATTTTCAAATGTGAACCTTTACATAGATGGGCTGTTATGAAAGAGATGGATGTTCCTGCAGGTCTGGATTCTGATGCTCTCAAGGCCAACCTGCTTGAGACTGCTGGTGAAGTAGTGCTTGATCCCATGTACATACCTCTATTGGAGATGATAGAAAAGTACAAAGGGGTGCACGGTCGCCTTGAAAAACTATTATATGAAATCAGCCATCCGTTCAGGAACTGGTCCATGATCCTGCCACATTTAAGAGGTTTTGTGCTGCAGAATTTTGTTCAGTTCAAAAAACATGCAGACGGCCCGGAGGCGTTCACAGTCTTTACCAATATCTTTTTTGAGGCAATTAAACAGAATCTGCGTAATCCGGAGATGCTGAATCAGATCATTGAAGCGCTTCTCGCATGGGCAGATAAATCAGTGGCGTTATTCAACTCAGAGGATCTTCTGCGTTATCAGGATGCCTTAAATAAGCTGTTTAACCGTCTTCAGATCCTCGATGAGCGTGAAGATATGTTGATCATGCATGTGGTGCATGGCCAGCACTCGGTGAAAAAGATTGCTCTTCAGCTGGTTAAATTCGGTGAACAGGACGGCTGCACTTACGATTTTACTCCGATTGCACGACTCATGCAGACCATTCTGGCACGTAATTATAGCTATTGGCTCAGTGAAGAAGATCCGCTGCCCTGGTTTCTTGAGCGTTGCGGGATATTGTTTGATGATTTCCATGCCAGTCAGATATTCACCGCGATTTCACATGATGCCTTAAGAATGCACCAGCAGGTACTCGATACTCTGAATTTGCAGGATGAGACCTTGGAAAGCCTGAAAAAGATGCTCAAACTGCCGGCCCATGTTGATATTGTTCGACTCTATAAAAAAGTGCCGTCAAAGCTTGCCGAGAGCGATAAACGGCAGGCTGAGGGAGACAGCGATGTTACACGAGAGCTTGTTCACTTCTCAGAAAATCGCAAGCTTCTTTTTCTTTTCAAGATCATGGATACCGATGGTCTCTATCTGATCCATGAGGAAACCTTGCGAGAGATCAACCGCTCGCTGGTACACATCATCAGGCAGCAGAGTTTCGAAGAGATCGAGGAGTTTCTGCTCACGGCCTTTCAGCTATTGGAGGCCAATGTTGTCAAGTATCCTCATACTTCCCTGCAATGCATCCAGGTACTTGGCGGGGAGGTGTTTGACCGTGGCAACAGCCGAATGGTCGAGGCCTTTCTCTGGGGGGTGGTCCGTTTTGGATTCCAGTACGCCAACGTTATCGGGGTGGATGAGGACTGGCAGCCGCTGGTAAACCCGGCGCATCTCAGCAACATCAGGGTTTGGCTGCATCTTATAATGCGTGAACCGAAATGGTGCGGCACGCTGTTTTCGGCTCTTATCATCAATATCAGGCTTTCAGGAACCTGTATAAAGGATACAGACCTGTTTCAGCGCGACATCACAGAGCTTCTCAATCACCCGATTGAACCCATTTATAATCTGGCAAAGCAGTTTACCAAACTGATGCCGGTCTTTTTCAACGAGATCGGCTCGGAAGGTGAGCTCCGTGATGTCTCAACCGAGCTTGATGAAATTCATAAACGAAAAGACCTGCTCATTCATTTTCTCAGGAAACAGGGGCATGTAGAGAGCTCGAACCTGATTGTTTATTTCATCAAAGCAATATTGATGTTCTGGAAAACAAAAAATAAAGAGCTGCTGCTGCCCTTTCTCCCACCAGAAGTGTATAAGCAGGTAGACACTACAGGCCTATTCGTTGATGATCAGTATCGGATAGCAGACCGGGTGTGGGCCCATTTCCGTTTTACAGTGGTCCATGATTATCTGCAGATAAAAAGTGAGGAATTGTCAGCATTTCTGGCAAAACAAGATGATATCGAGCCGCAGGAGCTGAGACGCTTCGAATTACTGGTGCAGATGCTTAAACTGGTCTTTCAGAAGTACAATCTGGGTTTTCAGGAACTCAAGCTTGAGCTTGAAGATGCTGCAAGAGACGGCTTTCCGCAGATGATAGATTTGCTTAAAGTGCTAGAGACGGGAGATACAACCAAGAGCCTTTCTGCATTGCTTGACCATCTTGAAGAGTTGAAAGAGATAATTTTATCACCTGAGCGTTTCCCTGTCCGTGAAGATATTTATTATAAAAGACACATTGCTGTCGACATCCCATCGGTGTACGGGAAGTATCGTGAAAGAAAATTTGACGCTTTAAGTCTTACTTTCAGACTGGAAAATCTTGCCAATATCTATCTGGAAAAACTGCCCGATACGGTTAATCTCACCTTTATCACCCAGGCGACTTTCTATTCCATTGCCGGATGCATCAGGTTGTTCATGCGGGCACTTAAAGTAGATGGCATTACCTCCAGAAGGCTGGATACCTATCTTTCGCTGTTAAACTCATCATTAAAGATCAGAAGATTCTCCTATACACAGTATCTCGATATCTTCCGTGGTCTCTCAGAAGGTGTAAAAGATATTATTTATTCCTACTACACCAATATTCATCAGAATAACCTGTCGATCATTATTTCACAGATCGGACCTGAAAATCTGAAGGATAAATATCGCAGTCTGTGGATTGAAGGAGAAAATATCAATAATGTTCACAGACTCTCTGAGGCGTTTTTCCGTGACCTGATTGCAACCACTTTTGGCTTGCAGTACCTTGATAACTTTATTGTTTCTATTATTTATACCCTTGAAAGTCAGCGTGATACCCTGGATGGTGATATGCTCGACCTTCTCATGAGTTATAATCCCAATAAAGTTGTTTCACTGCTCAATGACATTAACCCTTATACCCACAATCTTATTCATCTTGGTAACAAGGGGTATAATCTGGTTACCCTGACACGGGATAATATCCCGGTTCCCCCGGCATTTGTCATTACGACGGAAGTTTTCAGGTGCCGTGACGTTGTTTTTGGCCTGAACCAGGCACGGGAAGAGTTTATGCAGCAGGTCCACTCGTCGCTGCTTCAGATTGAGCAGCAGACCGGATCAGTTTTCGGTTCCCCGGAAAAACCGCTTCTTCTTTCTGTGAGAAGTGGTGGTGCTATCTCCATGCCAGGCATGATGGCAACTGTTCATAACGTCGGTTATAACGAAGATCTTATTGAAGAGTATATAGAAAACGGCGGCGACGGCTTTGTTGCCTGGGATAATTATCGTCGTTTTCTCCAGTCCTGGGCGATGATAACCGGTATGCAGCGCGAAGATTTTCAGGTGCTGATGAACGAAGCAAAGGCAAGGCACAGGGTGCGGCTGAAACGTCAGTTTACGCCGGACCAGATGAAAGAGCTTGCCTTGAGTTACCAGAAGCTTATCCGTCAGCGCGGCATCGGTATCCCTGATGATCCATGGCTGCAGCTGGTCAATGCTGTTCAGCTGGTGCTTGATTCCTGGGGCAATGTCAAGGCTTCTGAATATCGATCGATCATGGATGTTTCCGATGCCTGGGGTACGGCAGTTATCGTCCAGGCAATGGTCTACGGAAATAAGAGTGAGCAGGCCGGATCGGGGGTTCTTTTTACTTCTCATCCCTATCGCAAAGTACAGCGTGTAGCACTGTGGGGCGATTACGCCTATGGTGATCAGGGAGAAGATATCGTGTCAGGTCTCGTTACCAGTTGCGCCATTTCTGTTGAGCAGGCCGAGATAGACGGCCGCGCCATCGATGAGACTCTTGAAGTCCGTTTCCCCGAAATATATAAGAGGCTGCTCAGTATTTCCCGTGAGCTGGTGTATGAGAAACGGTGGAATCCGCAGGAGATCGAGTTTACCTTTGAAGGACCCTTGTCGGAAAATCTCTTTATCCTGCAGACCCGCGACATGATTACCATTAAAAAGAAAGAACACCTCAATGTCTTTGTCGAAACCAAGGATCTGGCCACCTCTTTACTGGGGCAAGGCGTGGGCGTTTCCGGATCAGCCCTCTCGGGAAGAGCCGTTTTTACCGAAGAAAATATTGTTCAGCTGCGTCATCAGGATCCTGAAACTCCGCTTATTCTGATCAGGCAGGATACTGTACCCGAGGATATCAAAGTGATCAATATGGCTGATGGTCTTCTGACTTCTCGTGGAGGACAGACCTCGCATGCTTCGGTCGTAGCTGTCCGACTGGAGAAGACCTGTGTCGTTGGCTGTAAACAGCTGAGAGTTTACGAGACAAAAAATTACTGTGAGATAGCAGACAGACGGATTGAGCTTGGTGACAGAATCTCCATTGATGGTCGAAACGGGCTGTTCCTGGCAGGCAATCACCAGACAAAAGAAGAATTCCATATTTTACCGATATAGTTCCATGCTCCTCAAATATCTAGGTTTTATAGGAATAGTCATGGACAATTTGTTTCGTAGGAGTATAATAAAAAAATAGAATCATTCGTCTTCCTAACTGCTAAATATTACTCGATAAGAGGTGTTTTGATGTCCAGAAAAGAATTCCTTAAAGGACCAAAATTGTTCTCTCTTGCCAGAAAAAAGGCTCTTCTTCTTGATATCCCTCAGGAAAAGGGGGTGAAGCTTGATGAATTGATTGGACGTATTCAAACAAAGGAAGGAAATGAAGTCTGTTTCAGGAGAAAAACTACCTGTACCCAGTCAGACTGCTGTTGGCAGGCTTCCTGCTCAGCCTCCATGGAAATCTAACTGGGCAAAGATATTTAAGAGAGAGGTACCGATTGCTGATTGATCAGTTCTTCCTTTCTTCAGGGACTCCCATCGCTTTGAGGATCATTGCCATCGGGCAAAATTTGCTCAAGCCGAACTGGAACAGGTTCGCACCTACGAAAGCGGTAAGCCATAACCAGTATTTGCTCATGAAAATAGGGCTTGCCTCAACTCCAAGTGCAAGGCTGACTAAAATAAATAAGCCGGCGACGGTATGAACCCAGTCTGTAACAATCATGTTCCCCTCCCTTTGATAATCTTAATATCAGTAATCCGGGCAAAACAGTGAACTCATTTTTTGAATGAGATGCAGGATGCGCGGATCTGAGATCTTGTTATAAATGAAATTTGCGTCCTTGCGGTAATCGATAATTCCTTGATTTCGCAGAATGTTCAGGTGCTGCGATACGTTGGCATTGGTCGTTTTGACTTCTTTTCTGATATCTCCAACGGATAGCTCCCCTTCCTGAAGCAGGCAGAGGATTTTAAGCCGGATTGGATGCGACATCGATTTTAACAGTTTGGACATTGCTTCAATTTGTTCTTCTTTCATAAAAAGTTCACCAGGGATGGAGGATAAGGATATTTTAGTATTTAATTTAATTGACGGTTTGCGTTTGTAAAGTATTTTTTATATCTGAAGAAAAAAGATGGAAAAGAGGTAAATCGCAATTACTGTATAGATCACTCGGAACAGCTCGAAATGTTTCGTTTTATTCCCGTGAAAACAAGAAGATATTCCCATGTTAATTTTTTTCTGGCCAAGTCAGAAAAAATATGTTCCATTAAAAACATAAGTAAATTTGATGAATATAATAAATTATTCTTGCACGGTTGTTTCGGTAGTTTCACCTTTTTCCCACACTGCAATTTAAATAAGGGGTATCATGGTAAAAATTCAGGGTGTGGTGTCTTTAACAGACGGTGAAACAGAATCCGATTGTAAATGTTAAATTGCTAGAAGAGGAGAATAGCCGATGAGTCCCGCAGACGAAAAGATAGAAAGCCTTTTGAGTGAACAACGCCTTTTTGATCCGCCTGTTGAGGGTAGGGATGCTGCGCAGGTTAAAAGCATGGAAGAGTACGAAGCGATGTACAATCGTTCCATGGAAGATCCAGAAGGATACTGGGGAGATCGCGCCGGAGAGCTTGTTACCTGGTATAAAAAGTGGGACAAGGTTGTTGAGGCTGATCTTTATAAGCCTGAAGTAAAATGGTTTGAAGGTGGTAAGCTCAATGTGTCCTATAACTGCCTTGATCGTCATATCGAGGCGGGCAAAGGAGGCAAGGCTGCCCTGATCTGGCAGGGAGAGCCGGAGGAGGATGTCAGGACATATACATATAGTCAGCTTAAGGATGAGGTGTGTCGTTTTGCCAATGTATTGAAAAAGAAAGGGGTGAAGCGAGGAGACCGGGTTGCTGTATATCTGCCGATGATTCCCGAGCTGGCTATCACACTCCTTGCCTGTACCAGAATTGGGGCAATGCACTCGGTGGTTTTTGCCGGATTCTCTGCAATCAGTCTGCAGAATCGTATCCAGGACTGCGAGGCCAAAGTGCTTGTTACTGCAGATGCCGTCTTACGTGCCGGAAAAACCATCCCATTGAAGCCAAATGCTGATGAGGCGATGGATGAATGCGACACGGTTGAAACCTGTATCGTTGTCAAACGTGCCGGAAACGACGTTGATATGGAAGATGATCGCGACTTCTGGTGGGAAGAAGAGATGGCAGCCTCAGATATCCAGGCCGAATGTGAGCCGGAGCAGATGGATGCTGAGGATATTCTCTTCATTCTTTATACTTCGGGATCGACCGGTCAGCCCAAAGGTGTAGTACATACGACCGGTGGTTATCTGACCTATGCTATGCATACCACCCAACTGGTCTTTGACCTCAAGGATGAAGACATTTACTGGTGTACTGCAGATATCGGCTGGATTACCGGTCACTCCTATATATTATATGGTCCTCTTGGACTTGGCGGAACTTCTCTGATGTTTGAAGGGGTGCCGTCCTATCCGGGGCCTGACCGTTTCTGGCAGATTGTCGAAAAATTCAAGGTCAATATCTTTTATACAGCGCCGACTGTTATTCGTGCTTTGATGCGCTTTGGAGAGGAACCGGTAAATAAGTATGATATTTCATCTCTCAGGCTTCTTGGATCAGTTGGAGAGCCGATTAATCCTGAAGCGTGGATGTGGTATCATCTGCATGTGGGTAAAGGAAAGCTGCCTATCGTTGATACCTGGTGGCAGACCGAGACCGGCGGAATTATGATTTCTGCCCTTCCCTATGCAACTCCGCTGAAACCGGGCTCTGCTACCAGACCGCTTCCCGGTATTGATGCCGCTATTGTTGATGATGAAGGAAACCCTGCCTCTGCAAACGAAGGCGGACGCCTGATTATAAGAAAGGCCTGGCCGGGTATGCTCCGTGGTGTCTTTAAAAATCCGGATCGTTATAAATCAACATACTTTGATGCTTTTCCGGGTAATTATGATGCCGGGGACGGGGCCCGTTGCGACGAAGACGGTTACTTCTGGATCATGGGACGGCTTGACGATGTTATTAACGTATCAGGACATAGGCTGGGTACAGCGGAGATCGAGTCGGCACTGGTATCCCATTATGCGGTAGCTGAGGCCGCTGTTGTCGGTATGCCCCATCCTATCAAGGGGCAGGCTATCTATGCCTATGTAACCTTAAATGCCAACGTAGATGAAACACCAGAGCTGCTTGCAGAACTCAGAGTCCATGTGCGTGGTGAAATCGGACCGATTGCATCACCCGATGCAATCCAGTATGCGCCGGGTCTGCCGAAAACACGAAGTGGCAAGATCATGCGCCGCGTACTGAGAAAAATCGCCGCCAACGATTTTGAAAATTTTGGTGATACTTCGACCCTTGCTGATCCTGCAGTTATTGACGATCTGATAAAGGGGAAAAGAGCATTGGAAGGGGCCAGGTAACATAGGCCCGTTAAATGGAAAGGAAACGGATAATCGCAATAAGCGGGGTTTTTTCGCAGGAAGCCCCGCAGGGCGATTTACACCATAAATTGAAGACTGCGCGATTTATTTTTTTTGCCAGAGCAATGTATCGTTAACAAATAATTGTAACGGAGGTGTATATGAGCATTGAGCTTGCCGGCAACACCCTGAATGTCAGACAGCACTCAGGGGATGTTCATGCTGTTGCACCGAAAGTTGCGGTTGAATTTTTGAAGGGAATCCTTCCCTTCAAGGATCTTGATGAGACAACTCTGGTGAATCTTGCCAGGAACTGTCGGGTAGACTTTTTCCCTAAAGGTACCAGACTGCTGACTGCAGAAAAAACCAGTATTTCACATCTGTATCTGATTGAGCGCGGTGGCGTAAAGGCGTTTATCAATGACAGCCATGGCAACATTGCTCTTAAAGATTACAGGGGCGTCGGAGCGTATATCGGTGCACTGGGAATTATCCGGGGTACTAAAGCCAACCTGAATATTGAAACGGTGGAAGATACGTTTTGTTATCTGATCCCGAAGGAGATATTTCTTGATCTGGTCAATAAAAATCCGGCGGTATCAACTTTTTACCTGAAAAGTTTCTCGGACATGGTCGTTAGTACGGCCTACAGTGAATTGAGAAGACAACATGCTGCCAGTAAGTCTGGTGACGATTTTTATCTCTTTACGATCACAGCGGGAGATATCGTCAAAAAGCTGCATGCGATATCATCGGATGCCCCTATTCAGGATGCTGCACGCAAAATGTCCAGGGAGGCAGTTGGTTCATTACTGGTTTATGTTCCAGAGGAACCGGGAGAATATATCGGTATCATAACTGACACCGATTTGAGGAAAAAAGTGGTCGCAACCGGACTTGACTACAGGCAGCCGGTATCGATGATCATGAGCAGCCCCTTGCTGACAGTATTATCCCAGTCAGTCTGTTTCGATGTTCTGTTGAAGATGATGTCCACAGGTATTCATCATCTTGGCGTTGAGCGGGGAGGCAGACTTGTGGGGGTGGTGACGTCCCACGATATTATGCTGCTTCAGGGGAATTCTCCCTACTATCTGTTTAAAGAAATTATTGCCCAGCGGGAAATACGAAGTCTCTATCCGTTGGCTCAAAAAATACCTGAAATAGTAAGAAATCTGATCAAGGAGGGCGGCAAGGCAGGCAATATCACCAGAATGATATCTATTCTGAACGATCATATCCTGCAAAGAATGCTGCAACTGCTTGAGAAGGAAATGGGGCCGCCCCCGGTAGAATATTGCTGGTTGATCATGGGTTCAGAAGGTCGGAGAGAACAGACTTTCAAGACCGATCAGGATAACGCCATACTGTACACAGACCCGGAGAATGAAAAGTTAGCGTTAAAGGCAAAAAACTACTTTAGGGAATTTGCTGATCGGGCAATACACCATCTGGTGAATTGTGGATATCCGCTCTGCAAGGGCGAAATTATGGCAACCAACCCCAAGTGGTGCCAGCCCCTGTCTGTCTGGAAGGAATATTTTAAGAGGTGGGTTCTCACTCCGGACCCGGCCGAATTACTGCATGCGACAATATTTTTCGATTTCCGCTGCGGTTTTGGCAATGAAAAGCTGGCTCATGAATTGAGAAATTATCTGAATCGGCTCGCCGGAAAAGAGGCTGTCTTCACTTTTCATCTTGGCAGGCAATGTATAGCAAACCGGGCACCGCTGTCGTTTTTCAATAATTTTATCGTTGAGAAAAACGGTGAGCATAAAAACCGGTTAAACCTCAAAACACGGGGGTTGACCCCGTTTGTTGACTTTGCCAGAGTGCTGGCATTGAAGCACGGAGTAAACGAAACCAATACCCTGGCCAGACTGGAGGCTCTGGTCAAGGAGCAGCATATCCGGGATGATTTGTATGCTGCCACAATTGAAGCCTACCAGTTACAGATGCAGCTGAGACTGGTGCATCAGTTAACTTTGATCGAACAGGGAATCTTACCGGACAACTACATTGACCCGGCACTGCTCACCGAGCTCGAACAGCGAATGCTAAAAGACGCTTTCGGGGTCATTGAACGTGTCCAGAATTTCCTGGATAAACTTTTTCCAACGGCATGACGAATGTTCGATTATGTGCGAAGTTGGTTAAAAAAGCCTGATCAGCTTATTTTAGATAACAGGGCGTTTTTTACATCTTTTGATCAGGGCCGGGGACTCAGTGAATATGAGTTTGTTGTTTTTGACACTGAGCTTTCCGGACTCGACAGAAAAAAAGATGAAATTGTATCCATTGGTGCAGTCCTTATTAAAGACTTGCAGATTGATCTGAGTTCGACATTTCATTGCTTTGTCAAACCGAAAAATCTGGATCCGACGGAGGCAACGCTTATCCACAGGATAACGCCGCAGCAATTAAAAGACGCACCGACGATCGAAGAGGTACTACCCGAATTTATAGCCTTTGCAGGCCACCGCCTGCTGGTAGGGCATTATGTCGGGCTAGACATGAGTTTTCTGAACCGGGCCTGCCAGCTCTACCTTGGTGGCACCCTCGATAATCCGGGGGTTGATACCATGAGGCTGGCGCGGGGCTATAAAAGAGTGCTGCTGGGTCATTACCACGATATGAACATGACCTCAAACAGCTATAGACTCGAAGATCTCGGCAGAGAATTCAATCTCCCGCGGTTTGATCCGCATGATGCCCTGGAAGACGCGATACAGACTGCGTATCTGTTCCTCTTCCTGATAAAGAAGTTTAGAAAAGGGGGCCTGTCAACTCTGAAAGAGTTGTATCAGGCAGGGAGAACGGGAAGCTTCGCAGTATGAAGCGTTCCCATTACGTAACGGAGGAAAATTATGACTGATAGTCAGAAAAAAGCTGCCTACTGGCAAGCTAATTTAAGACTGGTTCTGATCTGCCTTATTATCTGGTTTGTCGTATCGTTCGGATTCGGCATCCTGTTGGTGGATCCTTTAAATAACATAGCAATCGGTGGATATAAACTGGGCTTCTGGTTTGCCCAGCAGGGTTCCATCTATGTATTCCTTGGCCTGATATTCTTCTACGCAAGTCAGATGAATAAACTGGATCGAAAATTTGACGTTCATGAAGATTAAGGGGTGATGCTATGGATTTAAAAACAATGACGTATCTGGTAGTTGGGTCTACCTTCCTGTTGTATATATATATTGCTATCAAAGCCCGTGCAGCAAGTACTGCAGAATTTTATGTCGCCGGCAAAGGCGTTCATCCGGTCTTAAACGGTATGGCAACAGGAGCAGACTGGATGTCAGCTGCTTCTTTCATCTCCATGGCAGGTATTATTGCTTTTGCCGGATATGATGCCTCTGCCTATCTGATGGGCTGGACCGGCGGCTATGTTTTGCTGGCAATGCTGCTTGCGCCTTACTTACGAAAATACGGCAAGTTCACGGTTCCTGAGTTTATCGGTGATCGCTTCTATTCAAAAGCCGCCAGAATTACCGCGGTTGTCTGTCTCATCGTTGCCTCTTTGACCTATGTTATCGGTCAAATGAAGGGCATCGGTGTTGCGTTCTCAAGATTTCTTGAAGTTGATTTCTCTGTCGGTCTGGTTGCCGGTATGGTGATCGTATTTATCTATGCTGTACTCGGCGGTATGAAAGGGGTTACCTATACCCAGATTGCCCAGTACTGTGTCTTGATCTTCGCCTATACTGTTCCGGCAGTATTTATATCCCTGCAGCTTACCGGAAATCCATTTCCACAGCTTGGACTCGGTTCAACTCTGGCGGGGGATAATACCTATCTGCTGCAGAAACTCGATACGGTCTTGATGGATTTGGGGTTTGGAGCCTATACGGCCCAGAAAGGATCTACTATTGATATCTTTCTGCTGACCATGTCTCTTATGATCGGCACTGCCGGGCTGCCGCATGTTATTACCCGGTTCTTCACTGTACCGAAGGTTAAGGATGCAAGATCCTCTGCCGGCTGGGCACTGGTCTTTATCGCTATTCTTTACACCACCGCCCCTTCTGTTGGCGCAATGGCAAGGTTTAACCTGATTGATACCCTGCAGATTGGTAAAATCGGTTCTGCCGAAGGCAACCTGAAATATGAGGATCGTCCGCAGTGGTTTAAAAACTGGGAGACCACCGGGCTTCTCCAGTTCGAGGATAAAAATGGTGACGGGCGAATTCAGTACTACGGTCCGGGCCTGGAAGAGAAGGCGGCAGGGTTTGGATGGAAGGGCAACGAAATGGTCAAAGTCGACCGTGATATCATGGTACTTGCAAACCCTGAGATTGCCAACCTGCCGAACTGGGTTATTGCCCTGGTTGCTGCTGGTGGCATTGCAGCAGCACTGTCTACTGCTGCCGGTCTGCTGCTTGCTATTGCATCTTCTATTTCTCATGATTTGATGAAGGGTGTTTTTACGCCAAACATTAGCGATAAGACAGAACTGCTTGCGAGCCGGATTGCTATGGCCGGGTCCATTCTTGTCGCAGGTTATCTTGGTCTCAATCCTCCGGGATTCGCCGCCCAGGTTGTTGCACTTGCTTTCGGTCTCGCGGCAAGTTCAATCTTTCCTGCGCTGATGCTTGGTATTTTTGATAAGCGCTGTAACCGCGTTGGCGCGATCGCCGGCATGTTGACCGGTTTGACGACAACTTTGCTGTATATCTTCGCCTATAAAGGATTCTTTTTCATTCCTGGTACTGCGATTATGCCTGATACTGCTCAAGGCTGGATTTTCGGCATTTCTCCAGGTTCTTTCGGTGCCATTGGAGCGGTTCTCAACTTTGCAGTAGCACTGGTTGTTTCAAGAATGGGTGATGAGCCGCCGGAGCATATTCAACATCTTGTTGAAGATATCCGGGTCCCAGGTGGTGCCGGCGCTGCCATAGACCATTAATCCCAGTTTCATTTAAAGTCATAAACAGCAATCGATTCCAGAAAGCTGTTTATGACTTTTCTTTTTCTTCTCCCAAGCTCTGAAACAATATCTTCTTGAATCTCCATGATAAACAGTGTTATTGGTTGTGTTGTTTTTATTTTAAGATGAGGACGTATTATGCTCTGTAAAGCTGAAGATATACTTTTTCTGGATCGTAGCCAGTTTTGTCTCCATGTTGTTGATTCACAGGAAAAATTGATGGCCCATATTTATGAGGCTAATAAAATTTTGGATGTTATGGCGCAGATGGTTGATTGTGCGAAAATTCTTGAAATTCCAGCTGTTGCCAGCACCCAGTATGTAAAAGGGCTGGGAGTTTATCCGGCTGAGCTGGAAAATAAATCTTCCTGGATAAAGAGGATTGACAAGATTGAATTCAATTGTCTTGCTTCCAGGGAGACCGCTGGTTATTATGATGCGGTTTTAAAAAATGTAAGAGTAGCTGTCCTGATCGGTGTTGAAACCCATATCTGTATCACGCAGACTGCATGCGGGCTGCTGAAAAGAAATATTCTGCCCTGGATTGTGGTGGATGGGGTTTCTTCGAGAAAAAGAGAAGATCATAAGGCTGGCCTGAAATATCTGCGTGATCTTGGCTGTGCCGTAGGACCGGCTGAAACAATAATATATAAATGGCTTGGTAAGGCAGGGACTCCTGAATTCAAGAGTGTCCTGCCGCTGATTACCGGCAGGTAAAATAAGACGCAGCAACTGGATAATAAAATGAAGGGAAATGAAATTCGGTCAAAGTTTTTAGAGTATTTCAAAGAAAAAGGACATACGGTGGTTGAGAGTTCCTCTCTGGTGCCGCATGATGATCCGACTTTGTTATTTACCAATGCCGGTATGGTGCAGTTCAAGACTGTATTCATGGGCGAAGACAAAAGAGATTACGTACGAGCGACAACCTCTCAGCGCTGTGTCCGGGCCGGTGGAAAGCATAATGACCTGGAAAACGTCGGTTATACCGCGAGACATCATACCTTTTTTGAGATGCTCGGCAATTTTTCCTTCGGCGATTATTTTAAAGAAGATGCTATCCGGTTCGCCTGGGAATTTCTTACCAAAGAACTCGGCCTGCCGCCTGAAAAATTATGGGTTTCAATTTTTGAGGACGATGATGAGGCCTACGGTCTGTGGGAGAATATTGATGACCTCCCGAAAGGACGTATAGTCAGACTTGGTGAAAAGGATAATTTCTGGGCCATGGGTGACACCGGACCGTGCGGTCCGTGTTCTGAGATCCATATAGATCAGGGAGCTGAAGTAGGCTGTGGCCGTCCTGACTGTGCTCTTGGATGTGACTGTGATCGTTATCTGGAATTGTGGAACCTTGTTTTCATGCAGTTCAATCGTTCCGAAGACGGAACCATGACGCCGCTGCCGAAACCATCCATTGATACCGGAATGGGACTTGAGCGGGTAGCCGCAGTTCTCCAGGGAAAATACAGCAACTACGATTCTGATCTGTTTTTGCCTGTTATTAATGCGCTTGAAAAACTTGCTGCAAAAACCTACAAAGATAATGAGGCAGATGATACTGCTATGAGGGTTATAGCCGATCATTCCAGAGCGACTGCTTTTCTTGTAGCTGATGGTGTCTTGCCCTCAAACGAAGGCCGGGGCTATGTTCTCAGGCGTATTATGCGTCGTGCCATTCGCTACGGGAAGAAGCTTGGTCTTGATAAACCGTTCATGGATACAGTGACTGCTGTCGTTGTTGAAGAAATGGGGCATGCCTATAAACAGCTGACTGACGCACGCGAACTGCTCGTAAAAGTTGTTACCAATGAAGAAGAACGTTTTCGTGAGACATTGGAACACGGCCTTACCATGCTCGATACTGAAATAGATAGAATCGGCAACGGAGGCATTATCGGTGGTGACTTTATCTTCAGACTTTATGATACTTACGGTTTTCCGTTTGATATCGTTCGAGATGTAGCCCTTGAAAGAAATGTTGGTTTTGATGAGGCTGGTTTCCAGCAGGCGATGGAAAACCAGCGGCAGAAATCCAGGGCCTCACAAAAAGGTGAAGGCGTTAAGCTTCTTGAAGAAGGTGTCAAACAGGTTATTGCAGGGAATGCAAAATCAAAATTCATCGGATATGACGCGCTTTCAGTCGAGACGACTGTGGCTGCTTTATTATCTGATTCCGGTTCAATGGTTGAATCACTGAACACCGGGGACTTGGGCAGATTGTTTGTTCCTGTTACACCTTTCTATGCCGAGTCGGGAGGTCAGAGTGGTGATAAGGGAAGTGTCGTCTGGGATGGCGGCAGCGGGTATATTACCGATACCCAGACACAGGGAGACGGTTATGTATTTCATACCGTTGAAATAGAGGCGGGAATGCTTGCAGTTGGTACAGAGGTTGAGCTGGAAGTGAGCACCGATCTGCGTGATGACAGTGCGTCAAATCATACTGCGACCCACTTGCTGCAGGCAGCACTGCGTGAGGTTTTAGGTGATCATGTAAAACAGTCTGGCTCATTGGTGGGGCCATCAAGACTCCGTTTTGATTTTACCCATTTTTCACCAATCACAGCTAAAGAAATTGCTGCGATTGAAAATCTTGTCAACGATCAGATTCGTCAAAACCGTCTGCTTGATGTCAGCTATCTTGCTAAAGAAGAAGCTCTTGCTCAGGGAGCAACTGCGCTCTTTGGTGAAAAATATGCTGATGAGGTTCGGGTTGTAACCATTGGCGAGTTCAGCCAGGAGCTTTGCGGTGGTACCCATGTTGCTGCAACAGGGGATATCGGTGTCTTCAAAATTCTCTCTGAATCCGGTATTGCAGCAGGCGTAAGGCGTATTGAAGCGATTGCGGGAAGAGCAGCCTTTGAATTCTTTCAGCAGATATCAGTGCGTGAAGACGCTTTGTGCTCAATACTTAATGCCAAAGGGGAAAATCTGGTAGATAAGGTTGAACACCTGTTAGCTGTTCAAAAAGATTTGGAAAAACAGATTGCTTCACTTTCAGCAGAGCTTGCCAGCTCTGACCTTGATTCTCTTATCAGCGGCGCTGTTGATGTGAATGGCATTAAAGTTGTTGCTGCAGAGATCCCACTGGACAGCCCGAAAACTCTTCGCGATGTCGGTGACAAGGTGAGAGATTCTCTTGATTCCGGCGTCGCCGTAATTGGCGGTGTTATTAAAGATAAGGTGGCGCTGCTTGCACTTGTCAGCAACGATCTCACCTCTAAAATAAAGGCCGGAGACATTGTCAATCAGGTTGCTGCCATTGTCGGGGGCAAGGGTGGTGGACGGGCTGACATGGCCCAGGCAGGTGGAACAATGACTGATAAGTTGCCGGAGGCTATCGGTAAGGTAAAAGACATCGTTGAAAAGCTTATTGGATAATAATTCTTAAATAGTCCTGAAAGTGAAATAATTTCGGCTTGGTCCGGATTGTTTAAGAAAAAATGAAGTATTAAGGGAAACTACGACCTCAGAGTTTTACTATAAAGTGGTTGACATGGGTGTGGTTTTACAGTAAAGATTTTTTGCTGTTACGTATGGTTTAGCAGTCTATTCGCCATACCTTTACTCAAATTGCGGTCTACATTCACACGTGTGAGTGTTAAATATTTTTAGTTTTTTAAGTTTCAGGAATCAGGAGCGTGCCACATGATTGATATGGATATCACACTGGTGATTCAGATCATCAACATGATCGTCCTCATGTTCTTCCTGAACAGTGTTTTGTATAAACCTGTTCGAGAGGTACTGAAAAAGAGGGCCGAGAAGTTGGCCGGAATGCAGGGGGAAATCTCAAAGTTTGAGAAAAACGCCCAGCTCCGCCAAGAAGAGGTTGATGCGAAGATGGCGAAAGCATCTGGGAAAGCCAAGGCTGCACTTGACTCCGCAAGAGCTGATGCGCAGGCGGCAGGAGCTGAAAAGCTCGCCGACATTAAAGCAAAAGCTGATGCGGAAAAAGAGAAGCAGATGGCGGACATTAAGGCTCAGCTTGCAGGGGCTACCTCACAGCTTCAAGGCAGCCTTAATGACTTTGCTACCCAAATGGCCAGCAAAATTCTGGGGAGGAGTTTGTAAATGACAAGGATGAAACACGCAGCCAAAGCAGTTATCGTGTTGACCATGGCTCTTTGTTTTGCCTTGTCAGCCGGAATTGTCTGGGCATCATCAAGTGAAGAAACGGGACACGCTCAAGCTGTAGTTGAGCAAGGTGCCGCTGAACATGGTGCAGTTGCCGCCGAGCATGGAGAGGCAACAGCAGAACACGGTGAGGCCGCAGCAGGCGAGCATCACGGTGGAAGCCTTTCTAAAGCAAAGTTAATGGACCTCTTCTGGAGGGTATTAAACTTTGCAGTTCTGGTTGTCATACTGGTTAAATTCGGTGCAAAACCAATTGCTAACGGATTAAGCGGCAGACAAAAAGCGATCACAGAAGAAATTCAGGGCCTTGAGGCCAGAAGAGATGCGGCGGAAGCTTCCTATAAGGAGTTTACCGCTAAACTTGCTTCTGTAGAGAAGGACATTGACACCATCGTTGAAAGAGCGGTTGCTCAAGCCGAAATTGAGAAAGCAAAAATCATCGAGAATGCAGAAAAAGCTGCTGCTGATATTCAGCGTCAGGCAGAGATGGCCATTCAAAATGAGATCACCGTTGCAAGACGTAATCTGAAAAATGAGATTGCGGATGGTGCGGCAGTGATGGCTGAAGAGCTTATCGTCAAAAACCTCACTGATGAAGATCAGGTTAAAATTATTGAAGATTACCTTAGCAAAGTGGGGGCAGCGCAATGAAACAGACAATCCTCGCAAAAAGATATGCCAAGGCTCTCTTCGCTGTAGGCAAGGAACAAGGAAAATTTGAGGACTTTAACGAAACCCTTAAGGGAGTCGCTGGTCTTTATACATCAAATCCGGAAGTCAAAGATG
>QKIH01000063.1 GCA_003249645.1 Desulfobulbaceae bacterium
GCCACAATCAAGATAGAGCAAAACATCAACTCTGATACCGGAACGATTCTTATCGACCCGACCCATATCAACCAGATTGTTCTCAATCTCTGTACCAATGCCTATCACGCCATGGAAGAACATGGAGGCACATTGGGCGTCACACTCGACAACCAGACCATAGACGGCAGGAACTTTGTACACCTGGTAATCAGCGATACCGGATCAGGGATTGATCCGAAAGTACAAAAAAAGATCTTTGAACCCTATTTCACAACCAAGGGCACCGGCAAAGGAACAGGAATGGGCCTTTCAATCGTACACGGTCTTGTGGCCGGCTACAAAGGTTTCCTGACAGTAGACAGTGAGCTCGGCAAAGGAACCTGCATTCACACTTATCTGCCGATAATCGATCAGCATAACGAAGAAAAAGAACAGGCAGTGAGCCAGGACCCGACAGGCTCGGAACACATACTACTCGTTGATGATGAAGAGATACTGGTCAACATGGAAAAGACCATGCTAACCAGATTGGGGTACCAGGTAACCGGCGTCACCAGCAGCATTGCCGCCCTTGAACTGTTCAACACGATCCCCAGTGAATTTGATCTGGTCATCACCGATCAGACCATGCCCAACATGACAGGGGTCGAACTGGCAGAGAAACTGCTGAGCATAAGACCTGATCTGCCGATTATTCTCTGTACCGGTTTCAGCTCCATTGTTTCTGAAAAAGAGGCAAAAGAAATCGGTATCAAGGAGTTTGCACTTAAACCTCTTTCAAAGAAAAATTTTTCTTTGCTTATCAGAAAAGCTCTTGGCGACTAATTTTTCTGTTCAAGAGCAAGGGTAATAAGGGTATCAAGCAACTGGGGATACTCCAGGCCATATTCCCGGGCCGCTTTCGGTAAAAGACTGTTTATTGTCATACCGGGGATAGTATTTGTTTCCAGCAGATACAATTGATCATCAGCAGTGAGGATCATGTCTGTTCTGGAACAGTTTTTCAGTTTCAGCGCACGATGAGCCCGCACAGCATAGTCTGAAGCCCTGGCTGCAATTTCAGCAGAAACATCGGCCGGGCATATTTCCTGTGAAGCACCGGGGACATATTTTGCCTCATAATCAAAGAATTCAAATTCCTTACCGGGTATAATCTCAATTAGAGGCAAGGCAGTCGGCTCATCGTTTCCAAGTACACCAACAGTAATTTCACGACCGGTCAAATAGGTCTCAAGCAGTGCTTCACTGTCATGGATAAGTGCCTTATCGATTGCTTCTTTCAATTGTTCCTGTTTCCTGACAATGGTCATACCAAGACTTGAGCCAACCCGAACAGGTTTGACCACCATCGGCAGACCGAACTCAGCGATCACCTCTTCTGTATTGATGTCTGAATTGTTTACGAGCATTGAAGGCGGCGTAAGCAAACCGTTCTGCCTGTAGAGTATCTTGGAAATATTCTTATCCATAGCCATGGCACTGCCAAGCACGCCGGCGCCTTGATAAGGGATACCGAGCAGGTCAAGAAAGCCCTGAACCGTGCCGTCTTCACCAAACGGCCCATGCAGCACCAGAAAAGCCACGTCAATTTTCTCTGCATCTCTGGCAATTTTTGCCATATCAGTGGCAGGGTCATATCGGGTTATCCGGTATTTTTCCTTATCCAGATATTCTTCGACAAGTTTTGCCCCGCTCAAAGAAACCTCGCGTTCCCCTGATTTTCCTCCGGCCAATAACGCAACATGCAGCTGTTTCATGACGATGCCTTATTATGTTATCTGATAACTTTTTCAGGTTGTGACAGACTTTTTAAGAACTTTTTTGTATGATAAACAGCAACCCTGCAAGGATGATGAGTCATGAACGCAGGAGTTTTGAAGCTGTTAACACGACCAGTAACTGTCGACCGTTTTTTGCCGACACAAACCATAGCAATACTATTATTACCATGATGGATTCGAATATCATTAAAAAACTTGAGGAACTTGTCGGTAAAGACAGCCTCACCACCCGCGAAGAAGACCTGCACTGCTACTCATATGACGGCACCGGGAAACAGTATCTGCCTGAAGCTGTCGCATTTCCCCAGAACACTGAGCAGGTAAGTGAAATTATGAAACTTGCCAATGAGTACAATTTTGCTGTCGTTCCAAGAGGTGCAGGTTCCGGGATGACCGGTGGTGCTGTTCCACTCAGTGGCGGGCTTGTGATGGCCATGTCCAAACTCAATCGGATCCTCGAGATCGATGTTGATAACCAGATCGCAGTAGTCGAACCCGGTGTTGTAACCGGCGATCTGCAAAAAGAGGTAAAAAAAGTGGGTTTGAGCTATCCGCCTGATCCTGCCAGCCTTAAGTACTGCACAATCGGCGGCAACGCAGCTGAATGTGCCGGCGGCCCTTCTGCCGTAAAATACGGGGTCACCAAAGATTTTATTCTTGGCCTGGAGGTCGTTCTTCCATCAGGTGAAATTCTGCACACCGGAGCCAGAACAGAAAAAAGTGTTACCGGATACGACTTAACCCGTCTGTTCGTCGGCTCTGAAGGAACCCTTGGCATCATCACCAAGATTTTTGCCCGCCTTCTGCCGCTGCCGATCCACAAAGAGACCTTCCTGGTTGAATCAAGATCACTCAAAGCCGCAACCGGGATGGTTGCCAAAATACTTAACTCCAACATTACACCACGCACTCTCGAATACATGGACAAAACGGCTATCAGCATTGTCCGCGATAAACTCACCAACCCGCCGCCTGAAACAGTGGAAGCGATGCTGCTGATTGAGCTTGACGGTGAAGAAGCGACTGTACTTGCCCAGACCGAGAGAATGAAAGCGCTTTTCGACGGTCTAGACGACTTCACTATTAAACATGCCCAAACAGAAGAAGAGGTAAATGACATGTGGCAGGCAAGAAGATCAATCTCACCATCCACATTTAATCTCAGACCAAATAAAATAAGTGAAGATGTCGCAGTACCGAGGTCCAGAATTCCTGAGCTTGTTGATTACACTGAAAAGCTTGCCAAAGAATACGGTCTCATTATTCTGACCTTCGGCCACGCAGGTGACGGGAACATCCATGTCAACATGATGCTCGACAGGTCGGATATCAAGCAGGCCATGGCAGCAAAAAAGGCTGTTAATCTGCTTTTTAAATATGCTGTAAAACTGCAGGGAACCTTGTCGGGTGAGCATGGTATCGGTATAAGCAAAGCACCGTATCTCACCTTTGAGCTGGATGAAACCACCATCAAAGTAATGAAGTCATTGAAACAGCTGTTTGACCCGAATAATATTCTTAACCCCGGGAAAATATTCCCGCAAACTGCCGAATAACAAGGGGAGTGGCCATTGTTCTAATTACTGGTTCTACCATGTTTTTTGAAAATTATGTTGACATGGCCGCCATCTCTTTATATATATGACTATTTGTCGTTGCGGAAATATCGATGGGCTATGCCCATTTTATTAAATTGTCCATTAAGAATTTTCTCTAACGG
>QKIH01000046.1 GCA_003249645.1 Desulfobulbaceae bacterium
CCCTGATACTCAAATAGTGATGTTTTCCTTTTTAAGACGTGGTAAATCTGCCAGCCGGAATTGTTATTGTTATTTGCAGAGGGAAACAACGAAACGTGGAAAAATCAAGGCCTTATATTGCAGCGTTGCTGGTGGTTATTATCTGGTCCGGCTGGATAACCATATCCCGTTACGGAGTGCAGTGCAGTCTCACTCCGGCTGACATCACCCTGGTTCGATATCTTGCGGCATTTTTAGTGGTGCTGCCTATCACTCTTCGATACGACTGGAAAAAATTCAAACTCTATCAGTATCTTGTCATTGGCCTCGGGGTTGGTTTTCCCTATACCATGACCTCGTTTTACGGCTTGAAAGAAATCAATGCGGCCCATGCAGGAGTCCTGGTCAACGGCATGCTGCCTGTTCTTGGTGCTGTGGCGGCCTATCTGCTGTTTAGGGAAAAGGTCTCTCGTCTGCGCTTGCTAGCTATAGTGATAGTGTTTGCAGCCAATATCATTATGTCTGGCACTGATCTCATGGCCTTAAATCATCTGTTTGGTGCGGCGCTGCTCTTCAGTGCTGCAATTGTCTATACCGCCCACCTGATTGGGATCAGGCTGTTTAAAATGACGTGGAAGGACACGCTGGTTGTGGTTCCGACAGTAAACTGCATTTTATTCATTCCGATCTGGTTTTTTCTGCCCAGCGAGCTGGGGCATGCACCGCTCTCTGAAATAGCAGTACAGGCCTTTTATCAGGGGCTTGTGGTCAATGTCTTTGCTCTTTCATGCGTGGCCTATGCCATACGTTCAATCGGCACCTTGACAGTTTCTCTGTTCATGTCTTTTGTTCCTGTAACCACAGCCATTCTTGCCTGGCTGCTGCTGGGTGAACAGCTGAACAGTTTTGAGATTGCCGCCATTATCGGCTGCACCTGCGGTCTTATCCTTTACAGCAGGGGATAATACCGCTTTACAGGGCATTGATAAGAGTCTCTTTTGCCAGGCATTCGGCGGCGGACAAATAACCTGTCTGCACCGTGAATGATCTTGTCTCTCCGGGTTTCAGCGTTTTGATGTTGCCCTTGGCCTTTTCCGCCGTGTATCCTTCCGGTTCGCAGGTAGCCGGCAGAGCAAATGCTGCGACGCTCTGATCAGGGTTGGCAAGTATCCAGCGGACAGCGTGGTCAAATTCCTTCAAACTGTAGCTGCAGTAACAGCCGCTGCCGTCTTTCAGTTTCATGAGAAAATGGGTCAGATTATTCTGATCTGCCGCCAGGTTCTTCAAGAAAAAAACAAATTCGGGATTGTAGTTTTTCGGGGCATCAAGAATAGACATCTTTTCAGGGTGTGCAGCTACATCCTGCAGAAAAGCCTGCCATTCAGGAGTTGGGCGGACATGATCTGGAACTGATATCCTGGTGACGACGTTCTCCGGCGTATAGCTCATCGGCTGAATAAGCTTGGCACCTTTTTCAAAGAGCGGGTTGATATGGCACATGTACATCAGCTCCATATTCTCGCCGCCAAGATTTTTTATCGACATTGTTACTTCAAAAACACCAGAATCCGGGGCAAGTTCTATGGATGGCTGGGCAAGATAATGGTTGCCAAAACCCATGACATATTCGTATCTGCCCTCAAGTCTGAGGAATTCCCTGCCGTTCTTTTCACCGTAAACCAGGTCGGCTTTGCCAAGTGGGGCACAGGGCATTTCGCCGTGCAGCAGGTGCTTATCTTCCGGGCCGGGGCACCCGTTTCGCAGCATTCCGGAATGAAAGAGATAGCAGCCGTAGGTCTCGATAATTTCCCCGGCGGGAAGGGGTTGGCTGAACATGTTTTTCATGGTCAGATTGCGGCCGTCGAAAACGGCGTCCCATATCATCTGCCCCATAAAAGGGAGGATGGTGATAAAGCCGCGCTGGTTACCGAGTGTCAGTGCGTCGATGCCGCTGTCAAATTTCCAGGCTGCCGCTGAAAAAGCAGCAGAATCAAACAAACGATATTTTTGTTCGGTAAAAAATCGTTTTTCAAGATGAATTGTCCCTTCCACGCTGCCTCCTTTCCGGTTTCCAGATGGTGATTGTATATGCCAACACCCTAACAGATTACCGGAAAAAGTGACAGATATGATCTCCTGTAATTCAATTAAACTGGTATTGCGATGATGGTTGGTATGTGCATTCTGGCTGCGGCTCCTACACCATGGCGTTTACGAATTGCAGTGACAGGGATGCCGTCTTTTAAGGCTGCTGTCTTGTCTTACTTGACAGTCGGAGAGAAGGTTTTACCTTGTTGGTAGTGTTTACTATCAGTGGGTGAGGGCTCATGGACATACCGCTTTTAAGTAATGATTTTTGTAAACAGGTTCTTGATTCTATTACTGCCCATGTGGCGATTCTCAATGAGCTTGGGGTGATAGTGTTCACCAACCGGGCCTGGCAGGATTATGCCGGATCAAACGATTTGAAAGCGCCCTTTGATTGTGTCGGTATGAATTATCTCGTGATCTGTGACAGTGCCGCAAACACATGCGATGACGAAGTTGCAGGTCATGTCGGGGCCGGGATTCGCGCCATTCTTTCCGGTGAAAAAGAGGAGTATTTCACCCATTATCCCTGTCATTCAGAAAATAAAAAAAGCTGGTATGCCTTGCGAATAGTGCCGTTCAGGGAAGAGCGCAGGAAGATGGTGATAGTAACCCATGAAGACATCACCAGGATTATGGAAATACAGGAAGAGCTTGAACAAAAAGAAAGAGAGCTTGAGGATACCAACACCGCCTTGAGAGTTCTGATTAGCCAGCATCAGGAACAGAATAGAAAAATTGAAGAAAATGTGCTGCTCAATATTCAGCAGTATACAAAACCCTATCTCACAGAACTGCTTGAAAGCAAACTCAGCGAACGTCAGAAAGAGCTGGTCAGTCTGATTGAAACAAACTTGCGTGATGTAACCTCATCGTTTACCCATAATCTCATTTCGCTCAAGACCATGCTCACCCCGCAGGAACTCTCCATCGCCAATCACATCAGAAACGGCAAGAGCAGCAAGGAGATCGCCGATCTGTTGTATCTCTCTGTCAGCGGTGTCGATTTTCATCGTAAAAAGCTGCGTAAAAAACTGGGGCTCACAAACACCAAGCAGGATCTTCGGGCCTATCTTATTTCTATGCAGTGATATTTAGAATCTTCCCGTTTGTGATAGCTGGCAGCTTGGCTCCAAATTTGATTGAACTGCAACATGTTTCACTGAATTATCCGGAGATTTACCATATAAAAAATGGTCGTTCCGAGAATTGCCGCTATTTTATTTCCGGGTCAAATTGCAAAAACGATGTGATTGATATAGCATTTATTTATACATGCTGATGAGAGCATAGAAGGTCGATAGCGATAGCTGGCAAAGAGATTTCTTATTACGTGAAGACGTTGTTATAACGGAGGCATCATGGGAAATAAAAAATCATGTTTTGTGAAGGCAATATCGAGCTATTTGGTTTTAACTGTGATTATTTTTCTTGCCGCGGTGCAGGTTGCTTCGGCCGAAAAACTGACAATTGCCGGTACTGGCGACAGTCAGGAGCTTTTAAGGTTATTGGCAAAGGATTTTGAAGCGGGAAATCCCGGAACAATCATAGATATCCCTGACACGACCGGGACTGTCGGGGGACTCAAATCTCTTAGAGAGGATTCTGTTAAGCTTGCCCGGACTGCCAGACCGCTGAAACAAAATGAACAGCCAGGTTTAATCGAGTTTCTTTTTGCCCGGGCTCCCATCGTTTTTTCAGTTCATCCAAGTCTGGCTGAGCTGAAAAATATAACCACCGAGCAGTTTCTGGGCATCTATTCCGGGCAATATACAAACTGGAAACAGCTGGGACAGCAGGATCACAAGATTTATGTCGTTGACCGTGAGGGAGGCGATTCATCGCGCATTGTTCTGGAGCGGGAAATGCCAGGATTCAAACAGCTCACCTCCGTTGGATATATTGCTTTTAATACTCAGCAGGCCGTATCGTATGTAGAAGACCATGAGTTTACCATCGGCTTCCTGCCTAACCCATCAATTGTAAATAAAAAAATTGCCGTTATTGCCATCGATGGTGTTCAACCCGATGCGGCAAATATCAACAGTGGAAAGTATAAATATGTCGTTCCGCTCTATCTTGTTTCAAAAGGGCAGCCGGAAGGACTGGCCAGTAAATTCATCGAGTACATCTATTCCCCCGGTGCACGCAAAATACTGGAAGAAAATGGTGTTGTCCCCTCGGACAGACAATTGTAATTCGCTCATAGCCCCTTTGTAAAATATGATATTTCGATCCGGCACAGTTAAATCCAAACTGCTCTCGCTGCAGGCGCTGCTTGTAGTGTCTATCGCCGTCGTGAATGCTCTGGCCGGTTACTTTATTTTCAGCAAGTATCTGAGTTTTGCTCAAAGGGAAAAACTTGAAGAAGGCACAGCGTCGATGGTGATCATCGCCTCGGCATTTGTGAGGGACTGCAGCTATCAGCTGGTTAATCTGGTGATTAATGAAGCTGTAAAAAAATATAATCAGTCGCACAATCCACTGGTGCTGCAGGCACATTTCTCTACTTACAGTTCACGCTTTCCGGTTATTTCCTTCCTGGGCAACAAGGGAGTTGAAGAAGTAAAAAATGTCTTTGGCGATGTGAGCTTTAATTTTACTGATTATTCCGGATCCAGCTTTTATCGCGAAGCGAGAGATATACCTAATAAAGTCTATGTCTCTAGTTTGCGGTTTGAAAAGCTGATTGGCAGTTATGTACTGGATTTTGCCTATCAGCACACCGACTATTTTGACGATGACCTTGGTTTTGTGCTGGCATCTGCCAGGGTCCTTGATCTAAAAAACGAGCTGAAGAAAATTCGTGATAACGACAAAGGTTTTTATCTCATCCTGGATAAGAACAATAATATTATCGCGACGAATTATAACAAGCTTTCTGCCAGAAACATTGAGGAGTTTCCGGATGTCGATCCATTGCTCCTCCGCTCTTTAAAAAACGGGAAGAAAGACTTCATCGAATCCCTGCAGCTTGACGGACAGAAATGCGTAATATCAACGTCTTTTCTTGAGGATTTACACTGGAAAATAATAAATATTGCCCCCCATCTGACATATTATGCTTCCCTGCGGGAATTGAGAAACAGTAACCTGATCATAGCCTTAACTGTTCTGGTTGTCGGCGTTATGCTGACATATTTAATCGCTAAATCCATTACTGTGCCCATTTCAAATCTTGAAAAGATAATTTCCGATGTTTCATCGAGCCAGGATATGTCTCTGCGGGCCCATGTAGAGTCGCAGGACGAACTGGGCAGTCTTGCAGAATCGTTTAACCGGATGCTGGACCGGATTGAGACGTCCCAGCAGGAAATTACCGAGACCAAGAATTATCTGAACAGCATCATTAAGCACATGACCGATTTCATGATCGTGACAGACAGCAACGGAACCATCACTGTCGTCAATCAGAATGTGCTGAAAGCAAATGATATCGAGGAAGATGTCTTGATCGGCAAGAATATTAGCGAGTTGATGAAAAATCAAAATGGGGAACCGATCTTTGACGATGCGATGTTGAGGCAGATACTTGAGTCGGGTTTTCTCCATCAGGCTGAATCGGAGGTATATAACTGGCAGAACAAAAGGCAGTTTCTTTCTATTTCAGCAGCTGTGCTGAAAAATGTCTATGATGATGCTGAAGGAATCGTCTTTATCGCCCAGGATATCAGTCAACGGAAAAAGGCTGAGGAAAAACAGTTTAAGCTTGAACAGGAGCTCCAGCAGGCACGAAAACTGGAAGCTATCGGAACGCTGGCCGGTGGTATTGCCCATGATTTCAATACGCTGATAGGGACAATTATCGGCTATGCAGAAATGATCTCAGCAGATTTGCCTGAAACGAGTCCGCTGCAGGATGATCTTGCCACAATTATTAAAGTCTCCGAACGTGCCACAACCCTTGTCCGGCAGATCAGGGAATTCAGTAAACCCAAGGATTCGGTCAAACATGAGATTGATGTTGTCAATCTGGTGAAAAACAACATCAACCTGGTGAGAACTCTGGTTCCTTCATCCGTGGTGGTTGAAGAAGACTACCAGATAGGCGAGCAGATTATTTTTGCCAATGAAGACCAGCTTAACCAGATTCTGATCAACCTCTGTACCAACGCTGTAGATGTAATGACAGACCAGAAGGGCACAATACGTGTAAAACTTGCTCTTATTGATATCACCGGTGACGGGATGGCTGATTATCCCGGCGTCAAGCCGGCAGGCTACGTATGGATTTCAGTTGCTGATGATGGATGGGGGATTACTCCTGAAATTATCGAACGGATTTTTGATCCATATTTTACAACCAAAGAGACCGGCAAGGGCAGCGGTATGGGATTAGCTGTGGTTCATTCTATTGTAACCAGCCATTCCGGCTATATTTTTGTACGTTCTGCAATTCATCAGGGGACAACATTTGATATATTTCTTCCAACGTCAAATAAAGAACTTGGGGAGTGATTATGGAAACAGCCAAAAAGATACTGATAATTGATGACAACGACGATTTCAGATCAATGCTGAACAAAATGCTAAGCCGCACAGGCTACCTGATCACAGAGGCCGAAAATGGCGTGCAGGGGGTGGAGGAATACAGAAATCATCCAGTAGATCTGGTAATCACCGATCTTTTTATGCCGGAAAAGGATGGAACGGAAACAGCCAGTGAACTGAAGCAGATTGATCCTCAGGTTAAAATTATTGCCGTGTCAGGTGGTGGAGCGAGAATTGCCAATGTCGATTTTGAAGACATTATGTTTGAATATGGATTTTTAAGGATTTTACAGAAACCTTTCAGGTCCAATGAATTGAAAGCAGTTGTCAAAGAGCTGTTAAGCTGATTGGGCTGCTAAAGAAATAGGTACATGACTTTTTGAGATCAAACCAGCTGCTGTAAGCTTTGGTTTTGTTAATTTTATTTATCATATTAAATTGTTGCAATGTATCATGGGTGATTTATCAGCTTCGGCTCCAGACGTGGCGGGTTGAGGTAATACTGCTGAAGCAAATATGAATGATTATACTTGCGAACATAGTGATTGAGCAGGGTTATCGGGGCAGTCAGCGGAATGCGAGACGCTTTAAATTGATCGATTGTCCCGAGCAGTTCTTGTTTTTCATCAGCCTTGAGCTTCTTTTTAAAGAAACCCATCAGGTGCATCAGTACATTGACGTGGGTTTTAACCGTGGGCTGAGTTTGCATAGCCTGCAAGAGCAGCAGTTGATATTTTTCCAGACGTTCTGATAAACCCGTTTTGCCGGCACCTGCCGTTATCATCCCCATTTCCCGGTAGAGTTGTTCGTTGTGTGCCTGAAGCAGGAATTTATGTCTGGTATGAAAGCTGACCAGCGCTCCTGCATTGTGTCTGCGTAAAACCTGTTGCCAGCGTTTGTAAACTAAAGCTGATTCCATGATATTTTCGTCAGGTTCAAACTTTTTTTTTGCGTGCTCTTCAATCTGGCTAGTCGAATCCTTAATGCTTCTGCCAACAGGAATATCCGGAGCAGAATCGGAATAGCTGGAAAGGATATCGGTGATATAACGATTGACATCAAACTTTCGTCTGCAGCCGCTGATATTCATATAACGTATTTTGCCGAAGACAGGGCGCTGCTGCCAGGCCCTGTCGTGGATTCCGCCGATTGACCATGCTATCCCGGTATAGCCGTTAGGGTCACGGCCATCGAGGCCATATCGGTCATTGAGGGTAATGGCAGTCTGCTGTGCTTCTTCAGGGCTGGGGGACCATTCGAGAATTTTCTTCGCCCAGTACATCCGAAGATAACCGTGCAGCTTGCCGGTTCCTTTCAGTTCTGTCTGACAGGCATTCCAGAGTACTTCGTGTGTTTTGGCATTATTAAATTCTTCAAAGCTGTAGGTGAATTCCCGCCTGTCTTTACGGTGCTCGTCCAGTGTTTTCTGAGCCCATTCGTGAAAGCCGTTAAAGTTATGGTAGTTCGGTTCGTAGAGACAATAGTTATCCGAGAGTTCTTTGCGCACAATCATCTCTTCTAAAAAAGCGTCTTTTGCGTCCTGTGGTGCAGCTGCTTCTTGTATCATCAGGGCTACCTGCTGTGAAGAGATGTGGCCGAAATGAAAATAGGGCGAAAGCTCTGACTGACATCGGTTGCACGGATCGTTCCGATGCTGGTGATAGAAAGGAAGACTTCCGGAACAGAATTGTTCGGCCAGCTTTTCTGCAGCTTGCTGACCGGGAGAAAACAGCTCAACCACAGGTGCGTCACTGTTATACAGCTCCGGAATGATATCCTCCGGCGCTATTTTGGTCTCTGCCGGGAACTGAGGCAGCCAGAGTGATGCTTGTCGGGCAACTTCTGGGTATTCTGTCAGATAATCCGGCAGCAGGCTTCTTATTTTAGGCCGCAATGTGTAGGCACCGTATTCTTTTTTTTGGGATGCTGTCCAGGCTGGGATAATGTTGTGTCCATCAACCTCGTGAATGGTGATTCTGCCAATTTTCTTTAAAGTCTTGAGCAAGTTACGGCTGTGTTCAAGCGGGTCGAAATCAAGGACAAGACTATGGATATCGTACGTGTAGAGCAGTTGAGGGATGATCTCAAACGGCTTGCCCCGATGCAGTTCAAAACCGATATTTTTGTTTTTCAGTCCTTTCTTTGCCTGGATGAAGCCCGCTTTTAAGAAAGAGACATTCCGGGCAGTGACTTCATAGCCCTTCGGGTCAAAGCAGCTGATTACAAGCAGGGGACGCTCTGCAACGGCCGCTTCCTGCAGGGCGAAAAGCAGGGGCCAACTGGCACTGCTCCGCATTTCACGGGACATGTAGTAGAGCACTGGACCCTTTCCTGGCTGACCACCTCGAATAGTCCTCCCTCTTCGAAAAATATCTTTGTCTCGTCTGTTCACTGACGTGTCCCGCAAAATTACTTTTGTTTATCTGACTTCATGCCTTGAAATATTCATTCAAAAAGAACATTTTGCTCATATAGCAATACCTTACAACCTGAGCAGGATTAAACAACAGTCGTTGATGAATAGCCGAATGGTAGTTTTTACTACCGTTTTTTTAGATGGGTGTGTTTCTCTGCTATTTACCGGGCAGTTCACGGCGGAATTGCCGAATAAGCTCCAGCGTCGGCTCAACCATTGACATGGGCATTTTTACGAGCCCGTCACTTTGAAAAATAAGCAGAATCTGCTCACCGCCAACTGCTTTTTCAAAATGATCGAGAATTTTTATAATGACTTCTTTGTCAGGCGATTCGAAGCTTTTTCGAAATGCAAACATGGTGGTAATAAGCGGCTCAGATATGGCCAGCACTTTAAGTTGCCTGCCGACTTGGGGATTAAGCTCACTCATTAAATCAAAGCTGTGTTTTGATGTCAGACAGGCATCTGCCTGACGAAAAAAGACCGGCAGGATCGTCTCTGACGGTTTTGGCTTGTTTATTATTCGGCTGGTCAAACTATCCGATATCGAAAGATTGTTCCTGACCAGTTGGAGGTCGAGCCATTCTTTAATAATACAGGTCCTTGGAGTTGTATTAATTACCAGTGATTTATCTCTGAGATCTTCAAACGTATTTATATTGCTGTCTTTATGGGCGAGCAGGACAAACTGTTCGGTAAATTCATCACCGATGAAATTCAGAAAAAGCGGGTCTACTGCAACAGAATGGAGCAGTTCCTCATATTCAATCACCGTCATGCCGACGGCGTCAACCTTGCCGGCTTTCATTTCACTGACCAATTCCGGAACAGTTTGGATAATTCTCGTAACGGTTCCGTTTTCCATGACCTGCTCATGTGCAAGAGTGTCGCTCCACACTTTTATGACAGCCTCCACGTCGTTTTTATTTACCTGCGGGAACATGCTGTCCATAAAAGCAACGATGAAAGGGTTAGCGGGGGCAGTTTCGCTCCCAGCACATATGGTTGGAAAAAGAAGAAAAAAGAATAGCGGCAGAATAGTCAGGAAGGAGTTGCATGATTTAGGTTGGTTGAACATTATGTATTCCTGATTACTTACCGAAAAGAAGAAAAAATCCGGGGCATCAAAAACTTAGCCAGCTATGAAAAACCGTTTATTGCATGAGCTCTTCTTTCAGTCTGACCAGCTTTGGATGCTCGGGAACCAGTGTAAGACCTGCAACCAGAAGCCTTGCGGCATCTGTTTTACGGCCTTCCTGAATGGCCACATCAGCATGGTGTGCAATCATGGTGATCAGTTTTGCAAAGTTTGCCTGGGTGGCCTTGTCGTTGGCATCGAGCTGCATTGCCTGGCTGATGAGCACATATGCGTTGTTTTCAGGTGGTTCAAGGAGTTTTCCTTCCTTAAGTGCAGCTTCGGCTTTCATGGTCAGCCCCAAAAGAAGAACCTGCTTTTGCGATGACGTGATGATGGTCTTGTCGGATGGCAGTGGCACCTCGGGAGCAGAAATGCTTGCAAAATAGTCGGTTGGCTGTTTACCTTTTATAATCTGATATCCGTAGTAACCTCCGGCAATGACAAGAACCGCCACAAAGAAGAACGGTCCAAACGAACGGGTGATTGAAGATACGTCCAGACCTGTTTTTATTCTGGTCCTTACGCGCCTGTCAGAAGCCTTTATGCTGATATCCTGAATCGTTTTTGAAGCAGGAGACGGTTTGTCATCGTTTATTGATATTATTCTTGCCGTTTTAGCAGGTTTTGATGCAGTTTCTTTTTCCCGGGCCGGAGAAATTGGCACCGTTATTTTTTTCTCCGCTGTGATTTCAGGTTCAGGTTCCGGATCAGCTGACTCAAGCAGAATCGGTTCTTCATCCGGTGCAATTTCTGGGGCTGGAGTTGGCTTTTGCATTGTCTGCAGTGTATCCTTGGCTGGATTTTTAGGTGCGTAACTCAGTGATTCTGTATGCTCTTCTGAAACCGTAAATTCTGTATCGAGAAAGATAGTTTTATCAAATTGGACTGGCGTGCCGTATTGCGGTTTTCCGGCCAGTACTTTTTTTGCATTTTCTTTCTCTGCTTCATATTCTTCGCTGAATATGGCAAGGATAAAATCCTGAAGTGCTGTGTTGTCAAGTTCTGTATTGAGCCCTTTGAGACACTCCTTGATATCTTGCGCCATTTCACTGCTGCTCTGATACCGGTCATCGGGGTTTCGCTCAATGGCTTTTTCGACAATGGAATAGACGCCCATCGGCAGGTCATCGGCAACTTCAGGCAGCGGGGTATGATCGACCTGAACAGATTTCCGGATAACTTCTCCGGTGTCGCCGCTGTAGAATTTGATGCCGCTGACCATCTCGTAGAGCAGAATTCCCATGGAAAAGAGGTCTGAGCGATGATCGATGGGGTTGCCCATGATCTGTTCCGGCGACATATAATTCATCTTACCCTTGATGACGCCGGTTCTTGTTTTATTATCAATGGTGGTTGATTTGGCGATGCCGAAATCGAGTATCTTTACCTTCCCCTCATAGGTAATGAAAATATTCTGCGGGGTGAGGTCCCTGTGAATCAGGTTGAACGGGTTGTCCTGAAAATCTTTCAGATTGTGCGCATATTCCATGCCATCGCAGATTCTGGCAAGAATCATTAATGCAAACTCTGGTGGAAATGGGCTTTCCATCTTCTGCAGGCGGTCGATTACCGAGGAGAGATCCTTACCGAAAAGATACTCCATGACGATGAAAAATTCGCCGTCGATCTCACCGTAATCGTAAATTGCTGTGATATTTTCATGCTGCAGCATAGCTGCGAGCCGTGCTTCATTGGTGAAGTGAGCAACCATCGCCTGATCGGTGGCGATATGCGGCAGAAGTTTTTTGATGACGATGAGTTTTTCAAACCCTTTTTCGCCGGTGAGTTTGCCGCGATAGACCTCTGCCATCCCTCCGGAACCGATTTTGTCCAGCAGGAGGTATTTATTGCCGAGTTTCTGAGGATGAAAGGTGTCTGTTATTGTGGTTTGCAATGGTCTGATTCAACGTTTTTGATTTTTATAGGATAGCTAAAAATAATAGAGCAAAAATAGCCGTTCGTAAATTTTAAATCGGCAGAATAGATAAAAAAAATGGATTGTCGGGCTCTGTTCTTCTATTTATTTGCAAACGTTGGTTGCAGTTAATCCGCCAAAATAAACTCCACTGCTTTTCCAGCATGAATTGCAGTGGTGTCAAAGAGAGGTATTGTCGTGTGCTGCTGGCCGACAAGCAGGGCTATCTCTGTGCAGCCGAGGATAATCCCTTCAGCGCCCCGTAGCTGGCAGGACTCCATAATTGATAAGAATCGGTCACGGGAGCTGTTTTCGATACGGCCCAGACAGAGTTCCTGGAAAATCGTGTCATGAATGATCGTTCTCTGATCCGCTGAAGGAATCACCACATCGATGCCGAAGTTGCTTTTGATGCGGTCTTTATAGAAGCTCTCTTCCATTGTGAATCTGGTGCCGAGAAGTCCAACGGTTTTGATATGATGCTGCTGCAGAACTTCACCGGTTGCGTCGGCAATGTGGAGGATTGGTATGGAAATAGCTTTTTCTATCTGGTCGGCTACTTTATGCATGGTGTTGGTGCAGATAAGCAGAGCATCTGCTCCGCCTTTCTCGATTGATCTGGCTGCCTTGGTCAGGATTGCTGCCGCATCGTCCCATCGTCCTGCACTTTGCAGTGATTCAATTTCTGCAAAGTTGATACTGAACAGAACAATTTTTGCAGAATTGAAGCCGCCCAGCCGTTCTTTGACCAGCTGGTTTATTATGCGGTAGTAACTTGCAGTCGATTCCCAACTCATGCCTCCGAGCAGGCCGATAGTTTTCATATATTCTCCTTTTTAACAGACTAGTCTGAGAGGATGGCTCTTCAGAAAATAATCATTTTTCAGGATGCGAGTGAAAAATTGTCTTTTGGTGCGTTTATTTTTCTTTGTTGCATTCCATC
>QKIH01000073.1 GCA_003249645.1 Desulfobulbaceae bacterium
TGTTATTGATGCGGATCTGACCTGCGGATGGAAAATTCAGGCCGGAGAGCAGGCTCAGCAGGGTGCTTTTTCCACAGCCGCTTGGGCCTATAATGGAGACAAACTCGCCTTCCTTAACGTTGAAACTCACGTTATTGATGACCGCAATATTTTCGGCTGCACTCTGATACGAAAAGTGAACCCTGTCGAATATGATCATTTCCAACCTTTTTTTTGTTTGCAGTATAATTAGCTGGCATAATGGAAAAAAGAGAGGAATGCGGCCTTTGCCAAGTCCGCGTTCCTCTTGGTCATATCATCCAGCGTACTGAGAGTTAAACTCTTCTGATAATCAGTTCTGCAGAGTGAACTCGGCAGCCAGTTTTTGATAATTCTGGTTATCAGGATTCATCGCAACCAGTTTGTCGAGAGCTGACTTGTAGATGGCAGTTTCAATGTGATCATTGATATCGATATCTGTATTTATGAAGCCGGTCTGTTTCATGATGCCCCAATATTTATTGACCGATAATTTCATAGGGTCAGGGCTGCAAACCATGGTTGCATCTGCCGTTTCCTTTTCCAGGTATTTTTTGTCTACACGGACATATTTTGCAGTGATATCGATCGTTTCCTGGTGATTGGTCTGGTAGAAATCATAGGCTTTAATGAGTGCTGCCATGAAATGCTCCCAGAGTTCAGGGTGCTCCTTGAGATTGTCGCGAAGTACAGCCTGACGGCAGCAGACGTTGTTTTCATACAGATCTGTAATGTACATTGCAACCTTGACACCAAGGTCTTCAGCCATTGCGACATAAGGGGTCCAGATCAATGCGGCGTCAACACGACCTTTTTTCAGTGCTTCCATGGTGGCGGCCGGAGATTCCATCTCAATCATTGTTGCATCGCCTTTCTTCCAGTCGATCCCGGCATCCATGAGAGCGCCTCTGAAGATGACGTCCGCAGTGGAAAGACGTACGCTGGCAATTTTTTTGCCTTTATAACTCTTGATATCCTTTAATTCTTCATATCTGTCAGGCATTGTGACCAGGGCACAGGCACCTGAATTGGCGCCCCCGATTACAACGGCATCGGCTCCTTTTGAAATAAATGCAAGAGGGGCTGAGACACCGAAAGGACCGACATCAATCTTTCCAGCCAGGATAGAATTCATTCCTTCAGCAGAGTTGGTGAACTGAAACAGTGTGCTGTCGATGCCCTCTTCTTTAAAGAAACCTTTCTCCTGGGCCACATACAACAGGAGATGCTCAGGAGAGGGAAGGTAGCCGATGTTCATTTTGGTAAGGGTGACGGGTTGGTCAGACGCAGCGCCGGCCAGCGTACCCCATCCGAAGAAACACAGCAGAACAGCCAGAATAGATAGTCTTTTCATTGAAATCCTCCTTGTAAAATTATTTAAAGTGTTAAAACCGTGTATATTTCAGAGTTATGGTAAGTAGCATCCGTTTTTGTGATAAATGGTTTAACTCTTCTCTTGGATCGATCTCTTTCATAGTTATTGGAGCCTGACGTATAAAAAGATCGATAGATTCTTGTAATCACTCCAAACGGACTAATCGTATTTCTCAATCTATAACCGGCTTTTATAGCGCAACGGGGTTTGGCTGTCTAATTGGAAAAACGTATTTTTCTCTATTAATCTATAGGCTAATCATATAAATATCAGGGAATTGTGTGACATTGTAGGGTGTTGTCTGGCATGATGAGGGGATAACCATTGATTTTATATAGGGTCGATGCTGTTGCCCCCGAATGGTTCTGTGCCTTCTAGATGGCGTGCGGATGAAAAAAACTACAGAGATGACAAATTATAGTAGTGATGTGTTGTTGGGACACAGATGTCCTGATACGTTTTTTTTTCGGTTGTAACAAAGATGTATGCGTCGTATATCAATACACTGTCTGAAATTATTTCAGAATTGATCTTCATTTATACAAGGAGTTAGCGATGAAAGAAACTATGCCTAACTGTGCCCGCTGTCCGATAAAACCTGATGAGCGGATATGCAAGCAGGAAGGAGGAAAACATCCGGGCAACTGTCCAACCGTAATTCGTGCCGATCTTGCTGCGGAAGTTTTAAAAGAATACACAAGGGTTGAAAATGCCGAGTTTGCGAAACAGGCATCTCTGCAGGAAAGAGATGGTTACAGCAACCGTGATCTTGGTTATGCCAAGGTTCGACCAACTAAACCACGAATAGAGGAAATTATCGATTTCATAGGTAAAATGGGTTATCGAAAGATCGGTATGGCCTTTTGTATGGGCTTGCGTAAAGAGGCACAGGCTGTTGAAGGACTTTTTTCCTCCAGGGGGCTGGAGATGGTGTCAGCGATATGCAAGGTTGGTCGTGCATCGAAAGAGCATATCGGGTTGACAGCAGCTGATCATGTCGGGTTGTGCGATTTCGAGACAATGTGTAACCCCATCCTTCAGGCCGAGGTTTTGAATAAAGAGAATACCGAATTCAATGTTTTGCTTGGGCTTTGTGTCGGGCATGATTCTCTTTTTCTCAAATATGCTGACGCCCCGTGCACAGTATTGGCAGTCAAGGATAGGGCAACCGGGCATAATCCTCTGGCAGCTATTTATACCCTTGATTCATATTATCGCGCCTTGAAATAGCCGGTAGAGGAAGTCTCCGGATTAAAGCAATGCAATTTTAAGAGCCTGCCCCGCCTGTTTTCAGGAACCGGGGCAGCTTTATCCTGTATCTTGCCAAAATGAATCCTGTTTTTAATGCGGCAGCTTAGTATTTTGTCTCATCCGCTGCAAGGCAAGTGATCCCAGCAGGTTTTTCTCAAACCCTGAAGCTCTTTGTCAGATTATGATGCGATCCCGGCTTTTTTCAGCCAGCGTTTAACCGTGTTTCTGTCGACGGCAAGTTGATCTGCTGTTCTGCTGATATTGCCGTTTTCCTGCTTGAAGACAGCGAGCACCTTTTCGCTGATCATGTCATTGAGGGTGCTGCCGCCGTTAGGTTCGCCGGTGGTCATCAGTGAAGCTGCAAGGGAATCGAGGTTGGAAAAATTTTGCAGGGTAATGTATTTGTCGGCAAAATTTTCTAGTTCTCTGACGTTGCCGGGCCAGTCATACCTGGCAACGGCATCAAGGAGTCTGGCCGACGGTGGAATTACCTCTATTCTTTTCTCATTGCCGCGGGCTTTGAGAAAATGCTCGAAAAGATAGACGGCATCCCCAATTCTCTCGCGAAGGGGAGGTATCTGCAGATCAAGTACATTGAGGCGATAGTAAAGATCCATCCGCATCTTTTTCTTTTTTACCTCCTCCATGGGTTTTTTGTTGGTGGCGGCAATGAGGCGGATGTTGATCGGGATAACCTTGTTGTCTCCAATCTTCATGACTTCTCTGGTTTGCAGTACCCTTAAGAGTTTGGATTGCAGAAAGACGTCCATCTCGGTTATTTCATCAAGAAAGAGCGTTCCATCGTTGGCCAGCTCGAATAAGCCTGTCTTGCCCGATCGCAGGGCGCCGGTGAAGGCACCCGGAGCGTAACCGAAGAGTTCACTTTCCAGGAGGGTGGCGGAGAGGGCTGCACAGTTGACTGCGACAAAAGGCCCGCTGGATAACTGCCCGCCGTTGTGGATGGACTGGGCAAACAGTTCTTTACCGGTTCCGGTTTCCCCCATGATCATGATGTTGGAGTCGGTGGTACTGTACTGTTTAGCCTTCTCGACCAGTTCCTTCATGTTGGTGCTTTTATGCCGAATATCGTTAAAGGTGTATTTTGCATAAAAACCTGTTTTTACCAGTTTTTTGCGAATGGCATTGCCTGTCTCGCGGATTCTATCGATGGGCTGGAAAAGGAGTACAGCAGCATTGGCCGCACTATCCTGCGAGTCGATGGTCTTGAGGTCGATGACCAGTTGTTTGCCGTCCTGGTTGACAATGATGTTTCTGGTGTCTTTCCGGCTATGAAAGGCATTGATCACTTCTTTGCTTGGGAATATATCGGCGAGTTGACGGCCGATGATGTCGTTGTGGTCGGTATTTAAGAACTTACAGCCCTGGCGGTTTGCCTCTCTGATGATGCCGTCCTGATTGACAAGCAATGCCCCCTCCTGTGTGCAGTTGAGAACGGCGGCCAACCTCTTTTCGTGGGAAATATGGCGTTTTAAATTATTGAGCACTAGCATGGCACGGTCAAAGGCGTCGACCAGCGTCTCCATGCTTGATTCGATCAGATAGGCATTCAGCCCATGGTCGCGGGCCCAGTGAAAAGAGACGGCATCGCCGATGACGATATCAGGTTCCCACTGTTTGACGGTTTCGATCTCCTGCTGAAATGACGCCCTGTCCCTGATTTCAAAAGACTGATAGAGACGGCCCAGGATATCACAGACCGGCTGGACCATGTTGATCAGCTGCTTGAAGCCGACAATGGCAACCTTGGTGGCGGGTCCGGTATCATTATGCAGGAAGGCCAGGGTATTATAGACAGACGCCTGCACCTCAATCACTTCGACGTCGAGCTGCTGCCTGATCATTCTTGCTGTACCGCCGCGGCTGATAATGATTTTGGCTCCTTCACGAAGTGCCTGTTCTGCGGCTTTCACACCTTTGTCCAGATCTCCCAGATAAGTTCTGGCCGGATAGTGGGCGGTATCGATGATTGACTGAGCTTTTATCTGGATGCGCTCGAACGGGGCGATGAAGGCTATATCCACTGTTTATCTCCTTGCTCGGTTGTTGATTTATCTGTGATAAGATGATGGTAAACAATGACGATGCATTATGCACCGTTTTTGTGGTGCATAATGCATCGAAAATGTTTTCCTGTCATTTTTGTGATATCTGTAAGACAATGAAAATATGAGTAAAACAGAAGGTGGCATAGCGTTTGCTCAATAGATAACAGTTGGTTGAAAAAATGGAGTTATATCAAGTTTGCTTCAGGATGGAGTGGGAGATTCTATCGGGAGCAAAAACAGACGGAGGCGATTTGCGCGAATAATTATGCGACAGACATCCAGTGATATCGGAATAGGAGTAGGCCTTTTGCTTTTCTGCGGTTTTGCAGCGTGGAGAACCTTGAAAATCAGCGTGCCGCCTGAGGATACCATTGCAGGGACATCTTTTCTGCCATGGATCATGATTGGCGGAATAGTTTTGATGTCGCTCATTCTTATCAGCAGGGCGCTTCTCAGGCTCCGCATGGATGAAATTGTCAATATTCCGATTCCGGAGCGGGCGACATTTATGAAAATGGTGCTGTTTACTGTTCTCATGGTTACCTATGCCGCATTGTTTATGAAATTCGGCTATATCGCCACAACTCTTGTTGTGTTCATTGTTGGCTTGATTCTGTTTCAAGAGCGCAGGATTCCTGTGCTGATAATTTTCCCGGTGGTTATGACAGGCGCTATTTATCTTGGATTCACCAGGGTACTCAACGTCTGGCTGCCGTGATAAACCACATTTGAAAAACATCGAAAGGAGGAGATGATGTTGAAAATCAACGTAGCGAAAGTATTAACAGCCGCAGCAGCAATGGCAATGGTAGCAGTTCCTGCATTTGCAGCGTTTCCCGATCGTCCTATACAGGTGATTGTCCCTTATTCTGCTGGCGGAAGTACCGATCTGTCCTTGCGTCTTCTTGCGGACAGTTTCAAAAGGAACGTAAAAGGTTCAACCATGGTGATTCGTAATCAGCCCGGCGGCGGCGGGTCTATCGGCGTTTCTGCGACCGTTCATGCCCGTCCTGACGGATACACTCTTGGTGCCGGAGCACAGGGGCCGCTCTCTCTGCTGCCTCACCTTGGCGGAACCGACTACTCGCTTGAAGATGTTGAATACATCGGCATGATGAGCCGAAGCCTTCAGCTTCTGGTTGCCTGCAAGGATGCTCCGTTTACCGATTTTGATTCTTTCATGGCCTATTCGAAAGATCACGCTCCACAGATCGGCAACTCAGGAGCCGGTGGTGCAAACCATGTATCTGCAGAGGCTTTTGCAAAAGCCGCTGGAATTAAGGTGAAATCAGTGCCTTATCAAGGCTCTTCACAGGCCCGCACTGCCTGTATCGGTGGTCATATCGATGCCATGGTCGCGTCTCCGGCTGAGGCTCTTACCCAGTCACAAGCCGGCAATATGACTCCTCTTTTTCTGATGGAAGAAAAACGAATTGATCTTTTTCCGGATACTCCTACAGCAGTTGAAAAGGGCATCAATTTCACATGGTCTTCCTGGAAGGGGCTGATTGCACCGAAGAATATTCCTGCAGAGAACCTCAGCTTACTGCGTGAAGAATTCAAAAAGGCAGTTGCCGATCCCGAGTTCCAGAAGAAAATGACCGAGATGGGCGAATTAGTTGAATATGCAGATGCCGATACCCTGAAGAAGCAGGTGGAAGCAGACAGTAAGACCGCTGAGGCTGTCTTGCGTGATGTTGGTATGTACGGCATGAACAAAAACTGATTCGGCTTCTTGAACTTTCCGGAGGAAGCCACTGCTTCCTCCGGTAACTTATTCCTTACGGTTCTTCATGGAAACTCTTGCTTATCTTCTTCCCCTGTTCTCTCCGTCCATCCTGGGTGCAATAGGTCTTGGCACTCTGGGCGGATTGATTATCGGTGCACTGCCCGGTCTCACCGCCACCATGGGGGTTGCTCTTCTCATTCCGCTTACTTTCGGAATGGCGCCGATTATGGGACTGAACATGCTGATCGGTATTTATATCGGCGGCATTTACGGAGGTTGTGTCGCTTCTATTCTTCTTCGTACTCCGGGTACCCCTGCCTCCGCGGCAACAGTACTCGACGGCTATCCCATGGCCCAGAAGGGTGAAGCCGGTAAAGCTCTTGGCATGGCCACCATAGCGTCTACCATCGGCGGCTTTGTTGCAGCCGTAGTTCTTGCATTGCTGGCACCGCAGCTTGCATCCGTCGCATTGAAATTCGGAGCACCGGAATATTTTGCTCTGGCCATGTTCGGCCTGACCATCATTGCCAGCCTTTCAGGTGATGTGCTTAAAGGTGCCATTTCGGGTTTTCTTGGAATTCTTATTTCCTGTGTCGGTGCTGATCCGATTTCAGGTGTGCTGCGCTATACCTTCGGTGTAACCGGTTTTGCTTCCGGTTTTTCCTTTACTCCGGCACTGATCGGCCTCTTTGCTCTTTCTGAGGTGTTTGTTCAGATGGAGAGACTGCATCTCAAAGATGAGCAGATTGTTGAAGTATCTGGCAGGTGGCCTTCTAAAAAAGAAATGAAAGAAAGTGCCAACGCTCTGACCCGAGGTTCGATTATCGGTACTTTCATCGGCATTATTCCTGGTGTCGGCTCAGGAACAGCCGCCTGGATATCATACAATGAGGCGCGCAGAACCTCTCACACTCCCGAAAAATTCGGAACCGGATATATAGCTGGTGTTGCCGCTACAGAAAGTGCCAATAATGCCGTCTGCGCTGCTGCACTAATCCCGCTTCTGGCTCTCGGTATTCCGGGAGATGTCGTCACAGCGGTACTCATGGGCGGGTTGATGATCCAGGGGCTTGCACCGGGACCGATGCTGTTCCAGACCAACCCCGATGTCGTCGTCGGCATATTCGGCGGAACCTTTATCGCCACTTTCTTCATGTTTGCTTTCGGAATGCTGCTTATCCCGGTTTTTTCAAAGATTCTGAACATCCCGCGCCATATGCTGGCTATTCTGATAGTGGTTTTCTGTTTTATCGGCTCCTTTGCCATTAACCTCAATCCGGTCGATCTTTATACCATGGTCGCATTTGGTGTCATCGGCTGGGGTATGCAGAAATTCGGCTTCTCGCAGGCTGCATTTTGTATTGCACTGATTCTTGGGCCGATGGCCGAATCGAATCTTCGTCGTGGTCTGCTGCAGACCGGCGACGATCTGGGTGCATTTCTTTCCGGACCAATTACCCAGACATTTCTCGTATTAACTGTTCTTTCACTGGTCTGGCCGTATATCCGTCAGCGGCTTGATAACAGAAAAGCAAAGAAAAAAGCTGTCACATCAAAACAGTAGCACGATCACACTGCAATCATGGAGGCAGCACGCACAATGAAGCCTGAAGAAAAATTCGCTATCATAGCAGACGATTACACGGGAGCCGGAGACTCCGGCATTCATTTTTCCCGTCTCGGCAGAAAGATAGAACTGTTGCTGGACGAGCATGATCTGGCCAGCCAGCTGAAGCGGTATAACGGCGTTTCGCTTACGACGGAATCACGCTTTCTTTCTGCCGATGAGGCTGCAATGCGAGTAACTTCGGCAGTAAAGTCGTGTCAGGATGCTGGCTTCACCCAGTTTTTCAAGAAGATCGATTCAACTCTGCGGGGCAACCCCGGCAGGGAGGTCGAAGCCTGTCTCGAAGCCAGCGGCCTTTCTGCAGCACTTGTCTGCACCGCCATGCCGACGACCAATAGAAGCTGTGTCTTCGGTAAAATATATATCGGCGGCAAGCTCCTGCATGATACCGAGATCGGTCGCGATCCGTTCAATCCGATGAGCAGCTCATCAGTGGTTGAAATTTTTCAGCAGCAGACGGATCTTTCCATCGGACAGCTGAAGCTTGAGCAGATCGAAAAGGGGGCCAAGGCCCTGGCGGCAGATATTCAGGTCATGATTGACAGCGGCGTCAGACTCTTTATCGCTGATGCTGTCAGTGAAAAACATCTTGATACTCTGGCTGAACAGATCGATCGCTTTTCTTTGCTTCCGTCGGGTGCAGGAGGCTTTGCCAAGGCCTATGCTGAAGTGAGCACAGGTGCGGATCTTCTTTGTTCTGATGAGGGGCTACATAACCAGAAAGGACCGGTATTGGCCGTTATCGGCAGTCTTTCGGAAACAACGCGTAAACAGGCTGAACTCGCCTGCGACGGTGGATATTTCGACCTCTTCGAATTCAAAGCAGGTGAAAGTATCGAGTCGCTGCAGGCCGCTTTCGATTCTTTTTATACAGATAGGGCGGCAGATATGCCCAATATCCTGATGCGGGCAGAACCTGCCGATAAACCACTGCTGGTCTCCAGTGAAGATGGAGAAAGAATGGCAACGGTAATGGGGGAGCTGGCCGCGCATATCTGCAGAAAATGCCGGTGCAGAGCGATATTCTCAACCGGCGGCAGTACGTCCATGGGTGTTGCCCGTGCAATCGGTGCTGCCAGTGTGACCTTAGTCGATGAAATTATGCCAGGTGTGGTGCTCGGTTCCTGCACTGTGCCCGGCACAGCTGTCGAATGGTTCATCTCCAAGGCAGGCGGCTTTGGCGGTGAAGAAATATTGAAACAGATTGCTGTCACGTTTAGTTGACAGCTAAAAGGAGCAGGAAATGAGTACGAATAAACCGGTTCTCGCCGTAACCATGGGTGACCCAGCAGGGATTGGGCCGGAAATCATCGTTAAGGCATTGCAGGATGCGAAGCTCTATGACATCTGCACTCCGGTGGTCATTGCCGACGTGGATGTTATGAAGAACGCCGTATCCGCAATCGTTCACTCTGATGCGGTTATCAATGTGGTGAATGAGCCCCGTGACGCTAAAGGTACAGTCGGCACCATCGATATCTTCCCCTTGGAAGGGCTTGGACTTGATGGCTTCAAACTGGGGCAGCTTGATCCTCGCTGCGGTAATGCCGCATTCCAGTCGGTCAAGACTGCAATTGAGCTGGCGCTTGCTGGGCGTGTTGACGGCACGGTAACGGCACCGTTGAACAAGGAGGCCATTCACCTTGCCGGTCATCATTATGACGGCCACACAGAAATCTATGCCAAACTGACCAATTCAAGACAGTACTCGATGATGCTCGCTGACGGAAACCTCCGTGTAGCCCATGTCACCACTCATATACCATTGGTTAAGGTCAGTGAAACTATTTCGGTCGAGCGTATCCTTGATGTTATTCGTCTCGGTCATAATGCCTGCCGTAATCTGAAAATCAAAGCTCCTCGAATTGCTGTTGCAGGTCTTAATCCCCATGCTGGTGAAAACGGAATCTTCGGCACCGAAGAGCAGACTATTATTGGGCCGGCAGTCGAAAAAGCAAGAGAAGAAGGCATCGACGCCCAGGGACCGTTTCCGCCTGATACTGTCTTCTGTAAAGCCGCGGGCGGCGGATTTGACCTGGTAGTTGCCATGTATCACGATCAGGGACATATCCCGCTGAAGATCTTGTCATTTATCTACGATGATGCCACCAATACCTGGTCCGGTATGACTGGTGTGAATGTGACCCTCGGCCTGCCGATCATCCGGTCTTCCGTTGATCATGGTACGGCCTTTGAAAATGCCGGTAAAAATGTTGCAAGCGAGCAGAGCATGATCAATGCCATTGAGTATGCTGCGATGCTGGCTTCTGGTGAGGAATAATACCTATCTTCTGTCCGGAACTTTTAAAGAGTCAAAGAACCTGGGCAGTTTTTGTTTGTACAAGGAGAAATCATGGAACAGTTTAGAACCCTGCTGCCGTCAGAAGTGCATTTCGGAGCCGGAAAAACGTCAGTTCTTGCCGACAAGGTTGCCGGAAAGTCAGTCTTGCTGATGAGTGACAAAGGTGTAGTTGGTGCGGGTATTGCCGCAAAGGTGGCTGAGCTCTTGAAGGCCAATGCTGCATCCTATAATGAATTTCTTGAAGTTCCGCCTGAGCCGCGTGAAGATGAAGTAACTGCAGTAGCTGGCTCTCTTTCCGGCATGGAAGTAGACATCATCGTTGCTGTCGGCGGCGGATCGGTCATGGACATGGCGAAAATGGTTGCGGTCATGTTAAACGGCGGAGCTGCAATCGAAGACATGTTTGACGGAAAGCTCCCGACTGTCCGTAAAAGTCTTCTTGCTACCATACCTACAACGGCAGGAACCGGTGCAGAGGCAACACCGAATGCAATTATTTTCAGACCGGCGCATAACCTCAAAGTAGGTATTGTCTGTGATCTTTTTATCCCAGATCTGGTGATTCTTGATCCGGAACTGCTGTTGAAACTGCCTGCACCGATCACCGCTTCAACCGGCCTTGACGCCTTGTGTCACGCGCTTGAGTGCTATATCTCAAACAAGGCCAATCCACTCAGTGACATGCTGGCCGTCGAGGCGACTTCTCTGATCTTTAAAAGCCTGAAGAAATGTTATGCCGAAGGCTCTGATATCAAGGCTCGTGCCGATATGCTGCTTGCCTCTTTTTATGCCGGAATCTGTATCGCTTCTGCCGGAACCAATATTGTTCATGCCCTGAGCTACCCGCTCGGCGGCCGCTACCGCATTGCCCACGGTGTTTCCAATGCGATCCTTCTGGCACCGGGTTTTGCCTGCAACAAAGACTGCTGTGAAGAAAAGCTCGCCGCTATCTATCATCTCACCGGCGATAAGGGCGAGGGACTGAGCGTTGCTGAAAAGGCAGATAAATTTGTCGAGTATTTAGCGCAGCTGAGCAAAGATCTCGGCATCCCGGCTACTCTTCCAGAGCTCGGGGTTCCGCCAGAAGACCTTGATTCCATTGTTGACGCCGCCTTTGAGGTGAAGCGACTGCTCAATAACAATCCGAAGCCGCTGACCAAAGACGATATTCGTAAAGTGTATCTTTCCATCTTTTAACCATTAGGATTTTATCATGAAAACCAGTCTTCCTTTCGTTGCGATTGTCACCTGTTTTGATGAGAATGAGGCCATTGATTATGGTGCTGTCAGAAAGCAGGTTCGTCGTCAGGTAAATGCCGGAAACAATCTGCTTGTCTGCGGAACCAACGGTGACTTCACCAGCTTAACCCATCCGGAAAAGGTACGTGTTTGTGCTGAAGTTCTTGAAGAAGTTGATGGCAAGGTCAAGGTGTTTGCCAATATCGGCACCCCATCAACCTACGAAACCGTTCTGCTTGGCAAAGAAATTGTAGGTCTTGGTATCGACGGTCTTGCGGTGATCACTCCGTACTTCATCGGTTGCACTCAGGATGGTCTCTATGCCCACTACATGAAGGTGGCAGACAGCCTTGAAGCACCGGTGTATCTCTACGATATTCCTGCAAGAACCCAGAATCATATTGAGCCGGAGACTGCAAGACGCCTTGCAGATCATCCGAATATCCTTGGCATCAAGGATTCAGGCGGCGGGCAGGCTTCTCTTGATGCCTACCTGGAGATTGCCAACAGTCGTGATGATTTCGATGTCTTTTCAGGACCTGATTCTCTGATTTTTTATGCCCTTTCCAAGGGCGCCAAAGGCTGTATATCCGGGCTTGGCAATGTCATGCCGGAGACTTTGAACGCAATTGCCACGGCTTTTGATAAAGGTGATATGGCAGAGGCCGAGAAACAGCAGGATCTCTTTACCCAGCTCCGGGTTGATCTCTACGGTCTTGGCTATCCGCCGGCTATGGTTAAGCGTGCGCTGTACCTGATGGATAACAGTGTTGGTGCCAGCCGTCAGCCTGCGCTGATCCCGACCGAGGAGCTTGACCGGAAGATCAGCGGTATTCTGGAAAAATTCGCCATTGTTTAATACAGTTTAAACATGATGATAATAAAAAAGTTGAATAATAAGGAGCACAAATGAGCGCCTTTGTAGTAACTACTTCACCGGGATTCGGAAAGATCGGCAAGGTCCCTTCGGAAATTGAAGCACGTAACTGGAAGTTTGTCCGCTGTATAGACACTAACGTTGAAGGCGGCGGTGTATTTGACTATATCGATGACATGGAATTTCTGGTAGTCGGCCTTATTGCCGCAACCGAAGAAATCATTACCAGGGCACCGAAATTAAAAGCGGTGCTCAAGCATGGTGTCGGTGTTGACAATATTGCCATTCCTGCCGCTACTGCCAGAAAGATTCCGGTCATCAATGCGCCGGGAACCAACGCCAACGCGGTTGCAGAGCTTGCAACCGGTATGATGTTTTCGCTGGCCAGACAGATTCCGATGGTGCATAACGAGATCATTGGCGGCGGCTGGCTACGCTATGTCGGCACTGAGGTGAGCGGTAAGACCCTCGGTATAGTAGGGCTTGGCAATATCGGCAGAAGCCTTGCCTTAAAAGCGAGAGCTCTCGGTATGAATGTTCTGGCCAGTGATCTGTATCCGAACCGTGAGTTTGCTGAGCAGAATCAGATTAGAATCGTTGATCATCTCGATGAACTTCTGGCCGAGTCGGATTATGTTTCACTCCATGTTTTCGGCGGTGAAAAGAACTCTCACCTGATTGGTGCACGTGAGCTTGATCTGATGAAGACGAACAGCTTTCTGATGAACTTTGCCCGCGGAGAGATCGTTGATGTTGATGCCCTTGCTGATGCGTTGAAGGCGGAAAAGATTAAAGGTGCCGCCATAGATGCTTATGTGACAGAGCCGCCGGATGTGAGCCATCCGATCTTTGCGATGAAAAACGTCATTTTCACCCCTCACTCTGTGGAGAGAATGGGGCTTAGTAACATTGCCGACATCGAGCATATACTTGCCGGTGAGAAGAGCCCGAGAGTGCTGAATCCGGAAATTTACGAGTAACAAAACGAACCCCGTTAAGTGATTCTAACGGGGTTTGGCAGGGACTGCCCGTTCGAGGGCAATCAGGATAACGGTTTTATCGTCTGCTGCGGGTGACTAACTCCTCCACCGCTGCAGCAGCAGCTTCCTGACGAACAGCGGCCCCCTTCAGCGCCCTGTTGATCAGTTTTCCCCCGCAGTTTTATATAATTGATCAGCAGGGCGGTTGATGCCATGGCCGTAAAGGTAAGCAGAAACATAAAGAAAAAACTTTTCATCATCATCCTCCGAAATCATCAAGGTGGATATTTTCCCGCTCCACGCCGAGACTGTCGAGCATATCAATAACCGCCTTGGTCATCATCGGCGGCCCGCACATATAATAGTTGATATCTTCAGGCGCCGGATGGTCCTTGAGATAGTTCTCAAATAAAACGGTGTGAATAAATCCGGTTTTCCCCTGCCAGTTGTCTTCAGGCTGCGGTTCTGAAAGGGCCAGATGGAAGTCAAAATTATCGAACTCGTCTTCAATTTCTTTGAATTCGTCGTCATAGAAGACTTCTTTGAGGCTTCTGCCGCCGTACCAGAAACTTACCTTGCGTGCTGTCTTGCGGCCTCTGAACAGCTCAAAAATATGGCTCCTGAGCGGTGCCATGCCGGCGCCGCCGCCGATAAAGATCATCTCGGAATCACTGTCCTCCAGGAAAAATTCGCCAAACGGCCCTGAAATGGTGACATCATCGCCTGGTTTCAGGTTGAAGATATAGCTGGAAACCTTGCCCGGCGGAATATCCTTGCCGCCCCGCGGAGGCGGGCTGGCGATACGGACGTTGAGCATGATGATGCCTTTTTCACCGGGATAGTTGGCCATGGAGTAGGCCCGGGTGACCGGGGTATGGACATGACTCTTATACTGGAACATCTTGAACTTTGTCCAGTCGGAGAGAAACCGTTCGTCAATGTCAAAACTGGAGTAGTCAAGAGCGTGTGGCGGAACCTCGATCTGGATATAGCCGCCCGATTTAAAATCAACCGATTCGTTGGCAGGGAGCTCAAGTACCAGCTCTTTAATAAAGGTGGCCACGTTCTTGTTGGATTTGACCTTGCAGTGCCATTTTTTGGTTTCCAGCATCTCCGACGGGACTTTGATCTTCATGTCGCGCTTGACCGGAACCTGGCAGGCAAGCCTTGCACCGGCTCTTGCTTCACGGTTGTTGATATAACCCTTTTCGGTGGGCAGGATGGAGCCGCCGCCTTCTTCAACAATACACCGGCACTGGCCGCAGCTGCCGCCGCCGCCGCAGGCAGAAGATAAAATAATGCCCTGGTCGGCAAGAGTGGTCAGCAGTTTGCCGCCTGGTTTTACCGTCAGGTCCTTGATATCATTAACGTGGATGGAAATGTCGCCTTCCGGCAGCAGACTTTTCTTGGCAAAGACGATCAGACTGACCAGAATCAGCTGCAGAGCCACAAAGCAGAAAACGCCAAAATAGATTTCATTCATTTCGTCGTCTCCTTACAGTTCCATACCGGCAAGTCCCATGAACGCCATGGCCATGAGTCCGGTGGTAATGAAGGTAATGCCGAGCCCTTTGAGACCGGCTGGCGGGTCGGCATATTCCAGCCTCTCCCTAATGCCGGCAAGAGCCACAACGGCAAGGAAAAAGCCGCCGCCGGCCCCGAAACCATAGGCCACGCTCTCACCGAAGGTGTAGTCGCGCTCGACCATGAACAGTGTTGCACCGAAGATGGCACAGTTTACGGTGAGAAGCGGCAGGAAAATACCGAGGGTGTTGTAGAGCGACGGCATGAACCGGTCGAGCACCATTTCAAGGATCTGTACCACAGCGGCGATAATGGCGATGTAGGTCAGCAGTCCCAGAAAGGTGAGGTCAAGATTTGGCTGGCCGAGCCAGGACAGGGCGCCCGGCTTCAGCACGGTATTGAGAATAAAATTATTGATGGGCGTTGTAATAATCTGAATGACCAGAACCGCAGCACCGAGGCCGATGGCGGATTTTACCTGTTTTGAAATGGCCAGAAAGGTGCACATGCCGAGGAAAAAGCTCAGCGGCATGTTCTCGAGAAATATTGACCGGAAAATGATATCGATATAGTGGCCCATATTTATTTCTCCTGTTGGCTCGGGTCAAAGGTTCGCATCAGCCAGATCAGCAGGGCAATCATAAAGAAGGCGCTGGCCGGAAGGACCAGCAGGCCGTTTCTGATATACCAGCCGCCGTCCCCGGCAAGAGGCAGAACCTGCATGCCGAACAGCGACCCGGAGCCGAAGAGTTCGCGGAAAAATGAAACAAACATCAGGACAAATCCGTAGCCAAGCCCGTTGCCGATGCCGTCGATGAAACTTGCAATCGGCGGATTACTCATGGCAAAACCCTCGGCACGACCCATGACGATACAGTTGGTGATAATAAGGCCGACATAGATGGAGAGCTGTTTCGAGAGGCCGAAATAAAAGGCCTTCAAGAACTGGTCGACCAGAATAACCATAGTCGCGATAACCATGATCTGGATGCCGATTCGAACCGTACTCGGGATCTGGAACCGTACAATCGAAATGGTGAGGCTGGAAAATGCCACAACCAGGGAGACGCAGATAGCCATGACCAGAGCTGTTGTCATCTGGCCGGTGACGGCCAGAGACGAACAGACGCCGAGCACCAGCAGGGCTATGGGGTTGCGTTTAAAAATCGAACGCGTCAGGAGTTCATATTTTGTTTCAGCCATCGAGTCCCCCTTTCATCTTTTCCAGATACGGTTTGAAGCCGTAATCGCCAAACCAGAATTCGAGCAGCTTGCTGACACCGTTCGAGGTCAGGGTCGCACCCGAAAGACCGTCGATCTGATACTGTCCGTTGTCGCCTGTTGTTGCTTTTCCTTTAACCAGGCCAAGAACCGGTTTTTCGTCGGGGTTATATACTTTTTTCCCCTGCCAGCTCCGTTGCCACTTTCTGTTTTCAACCTCGCCGCCAAGTCCCGGCGTCTCACCATGTTCATAAAAGCTGATGCCCCGTACAGTGGTGAAATCCTTATCCAGTGCGATATAGGCATACATGGTAGACCACAGCCCTTTGCCGCGAACCGGCAGGACGACCTGCTGGATGGCATTGCCGTCTTTAACCAGATAGACAAGAGAGTACTTTTCCAGTCTGCCCAGTCTGGCAATATCAGTGCCGGAGGCAAGCGGGTTGCTCAGGCGGGCGTTTAAGGCCGCCTTGACCTGGTTGTAGTCAGCAGGCGAGATATCCTTTTCTGATATGTAATTGCCGGTGGAGAGTTCAACCACCTTTGTCTCAATGTTTTTAAACAGCTCGTCCACCGACTTGGAACTGTCATAGAGATCAGCGGCGTAGAGTATATTCTTTTTCTGATCGAGCCGTTTGTTCGCCTCCTGCAGGGGGCGCAGCCCGACAGCTGCACCGGCCACCATTGCAGAGCAGACAAAGGCAAGTACCAGAACAGAGTAAAAGGGTTTATATCGATTTCCTTCAGCCATGTCGAAGCATCCTTCTTTTGATGTTAGCCTGAATGACAAAGTAATCAAACAGCGGCGCAAAGACGTTACCAATCAGAAT
>QKIH01000097.1 GCA_003249645.1 Desulfobulbaceae bacterium
ACTGTTTTGCTTGCTGAGTAATATCAGTAAAGGTTTTATATGACTTTACTTCTAAAAGAGGTTCAGCGGTAATCCCATTTTCTTGCACCCAATTTGAGATAGATCCTTGCAGAGCCTGCAAATAATTAGAGACAGTCTTTTCAGATTTTCCGATATGAAGCAAATACTGAGAATACATTGCAGGAAGGTCTGACAAGTTTTCAGTTAACGCTACCTTCAAATCATTGGATAAAATACTACTCTTAAAAATAACGAATAAGTCTTCATCAAGATAAGCATGCGAAATTGCTGATCGTGAATAACGCTGAACGGTTGAAAGATCAGTTCCATCTCTAAATGAAAGATGCCAAAAACCTTCACTCTTCAGATGATAAAATGGTAATTCTGGTGTGTTACGATCATTACCTTGACGCAGCTTATTAAAGAAATATGAGAATCTTTCTCTTAGTATCCGATCCAGTTCAATATGGTTTTCGTTAATGTAACCAACTGAGACAAGTTCCATTACGGCTAATAGCATGCAAACCTTATGTGGACTTTTCTTGGCTCCCTGGTTCGCCATCCTTAAACTACTAAACTTGTCAGCATAATAATCAATATTCGGCATATCTTCGCTTTTTTAGCTGCCAGTTAAAGCTTCATAGAGCTAGAGAGGAATTTTATTAATAAGCACCGTATGTCACCCGCCACAATATGTTATTCAATATCAATTAGTTGGACATATATCCTAAAACAATAAATCACTATTAATTCGTCTTTGAACAATGACTTTTCAAATATACAGGGGCAGACGCATGATTTAAATGATCAATGAACCGCAAACCTTATTTTTTCCCTGAACAAATCAAACTATCTGCCGGAACGCCTCAAAACATGCCCCAACCAGATATCACCCGACCTTAATTTTGATATCTGCCTTGAGAAATCAACAATCTCCAGGCCGCAGCCTCTGTAAACAGATTCCGCTTCATCTTTTGACCAGAGTGTAAAGGTCCGGACATCGGGCCGCGTCATTTCTCCGGAACTTTCTTTTTGGGTTATCAGAAGATATCCTCCGGGATTCAGGCACCGGCAGATGGATGTTACTATTTGAGGAACAGCCTCCCGCGGCTGATGGACAAGTGCACCGATCAGGGCGACAGCATCAACCTGTATGGAGGTAAAATCAAAAGTGAGATAATCGTCCTCGATGACCCGGCATCCTGCATGATTTCGTGCAAGGGCGGCAAGCCCCGGAGACTGCTCAAGGCCTGTAATATTGAAGCCGCGCTGCTTAAACCAGAGAAGATCGCGACCTGAGCCGCACCCTATATCAAAAATCGAGGCCCCGGGTTGAAGACACTCAGCCAGAGGAGTTAAAACCGGGGAAGGGTCGATGCCGACAGTGGAATTGAAGTATTGGTAATGATTGTCTTCGTAGAAATTGTTCATGTTTTACGGAGAATCAGGAGCTAATTCTTCCCGACACAATACACATCCAGCTCATCGACGAACCATCCTTTTACCGCTTTATAGTCCCGCTTAAGATCACTTTTGGCATTAAACACGGTCGGTTGCTGCGGGTTATGTTTGCCGGTATAGGTAACCAAATCAGCTGAGACATCATAGATTCTGTTGCCCATATCCGCTTTAATCTTCAACTTCCAGCAGGGACGACCATCTTCAACTATACCGTAAAGACGCAGATACTTCCCTTTCACCTTCCAGTCCACATTGATGATGTAACCGTTGCTTTCAAATTCTTGGCTATACAAAGGTGTCGAGAAGAGAATTGATGAAAACCAAATGACTCCAGACACTAACAGCATGCTTTTTACACTCACAACCCCTCCTCCAAAGTTAGATTGGTTTCTTAATTGGACTCATAAGACATATAGCACCAACCCCAATGATGCTCAACAATTTGCTACACAATGTTAAATTCAATCAAATATTCCACCATCCTTTACACTGAAAACAAAAAAGCCCGACCACTGTTGTGATCGGGCTTGAATATTTTTTTGGTGGAGGCGGCGGGAGTCGAACCCGCGTCCGCAAATGCTCCCCTCCTGTATCTACATGCTTAGTTCCCGGCTTGAAGTTTCACATTGAATTTGCCGCGGGAACAGAGCGGATTCAATGCTATTCTGTTAAGTTTCGCTAGGTAAAAGACAGAAGGCCCTTAGCTAACTAGCCCGTTGGGTCGACGCCTCGGTTCCAGCCTTACGGGCGAAGACTGGTGAGACGGCAGTATGACAGGTATTAAGCTGCTACTGCGTAGTTATAATCGTCTGCGATTATATTTAAGTTCGCCTTTTTTACGAGCTGACGATGCTCGGCATGCAACAATGAGCTTACACATCCCCGTCGAAGCCGTTTCGCCCCCTTTATCCTGTAATTAAGTTATATTTTTACGCATTACGCGCTGTATTTCGCGGTCGCTCTGTTTTTCTTTCAGTGCGGCCCGCTTATCATACTGTTTTTTACCACGGGCTAGGCCCAGTTCTACTTTAGCTTTGCCATTACCGATAAAGTAAATCTTAAGTGGTATCAGAGCAAGGCCTTTCTCTTTAAGCTTTCCGATCAGTTTACGAATCTCGCGCTTGTGCAGCAGCAGCTTTCGCGGCCTGATCGGCTCGTTCGGGTTGTGGGTGGCATATTGGTAAAAAGAGATATGCACGTTGTACATCATCGCCTCGCCGCGGTCGTTGATGTTGACATACCCATCGGTCAAGTTGGCACGGCCCGCGCGAAGAGATTTCACCTCCGGCCCGGTAAGCACCATGCCCGCTTCAATCTTCTGATCGATAAAATATTCGTGGTATGCCTTTTTATTCTGGCAGACAGTTTTTACAGCCATCTCTTTTACACTATCCCAAACATATTGGATTACGACATGGTCACCCGGAGTGCTTCTTCATAGGTCGTAACCCCTTCTTTTACCTTCCTCCAGGCGTCCTCCCGTAAGGTAGTCATTCCTTCCCGGATTGCAACCTGCTTTAACTCTTCAAGATTATAGTTGCCGGTAATTATTTTCCTGCTCTGGTCCGAGACAGGAAAAATCTCGAAGATTCCGCATCGACCGAGATACCCCGTTCCCCTGCAATGACGACAACCTTTTCCTCTGCGGAGCTGAATGGTGCCAGTCTCTGTAACCGGTAATCCTAATTTTCGCAACTCTTCTGCTTCAACTTCTATTATTTCTGTACAATCCGGGCATATTTTTCTCACCAAACGCTGCGCCATCACACCCAGCAGAGTTGAAGTGACCATAAAAGGCTGTAGTCCAAGATCAAGGAGACGGTCAATTGAAGAAACGGCATCGTTGGTATGCAGGGTAGAAAAAACCAGATGACCGGTCATGGCAGCCTGCACAGCGTGCGCGGCTGTTTCCCGGTCACGGATCTCACCAATCATCAGGATATCTGGGTCCTGACGAAGGATGTTGCGAAGTATGGTGCCGAAGTTGACATCAATCAGCGGTTGAACAGCAATCTGATTAAATTCTTCATGAACCATCTCAACCGGGTCTTCGACGGTTACGATATTTTTCTCCGGTGTGGCAATTTCTTTTAAGGTTGAATAGAGGGTGGTCGACTTACCGGAACCGGTTGGGCCTGTCACCAGCACAATGCCGTAAGGCGAATGCATAAATGAATTGTAGACCACCTGGTCGCGACGTGAAAAACCGATGGTCTTGATATTTTGAAAGACAACCTCCGGATCCAGAATACGCATAACCGCCTTTTCACCGAAGGCAACAGGTACCGTCGAGGTACGAACCTCAATCTCACGCTCGCTGTTTGCACCAAGCTTTATACGACCATCCTGAGGTCTTCTTTTCTCAGCTATATCAAGCCGGGAAAGAAATTTTATGCGTGAAACGATTGCCGCGTGCACCGCTTTTGGTAGCGAGTAGATCTGATGCAGCACACCATCAATCCGAAACCGCACAAGGCAGGCGTTTCGTTTCGGTTCGATATGGATATCACTGGCCCGCTGATCAAGTGCATAATTGAAAATATGGTTTACGGCCGACTTTATATGCTGATCGGATGAAGTAATCTCTTTGGTACTGGCAAGTCTTACATATTGTTCAAGATTTCCTATATCAACCCCGCCGACATTGGGGGCGCTGAAATGGCTCTCGGCCGCAGTGATAGAGCGCTGAAAACCGAAAAACTCGGCTAGAATTTTCTGAATATCGGTTTTGGTAGAAATACAAGCGGTGGTTTTCAGCTGGTTTGCCGCCTCTATATCCTGCAGCACAGTTTCACAATCGGGATGATAGGTCGCAACTTCAAGCATGCCGTTTGCCATCCCGATCGGCACCAGCTGCTGTCTGATGGCAAAGTTTTTGGCAATGGTTTTCGTTACAATATCAATATCGAGTTCTAGCGGATCAAGCTTTTTAAAGGGCAGTTTGAATTCTTTTGCCACTACCCGCATAATGAGTTCCTCATCAAGCGGACGCTTATCGCCTTTAGAAATGGTGAGATTAAACGCAACAACAATATCAACAAGATCAGGGAAGGATTTGTCAAGCTGCTGCTCGGCATTGGCCAGTCTTTTCAGCTTCTGCCGCATCTTGCCTTTTTCAAGGGTGATAAATTGTCGCTGCTTTGTGGTGATCAGGTTGTTTCGCTCGAGCAGCTCAAGCAGCCCGTCACTCTCAAGAAATTTCATATCCCACCTTTACGCTTGGATGTATTTACAATCTCCCCAGCCACTATTCTTCACTTTCTGCAACATTTTCGCAAGTATCTTCAATGGATAACTTTGCAAAGAAAATTCCGTAGAATTCAACCGAAACAGCTAAACGATAAGACTTCGCAGGATGGCAAGATTCACTCGGTCCTCTTCCAAATCTTTTCCCTTAGGTGTTTCAATCGTCATGGAATGATTAGAAAAAGCCGGGTCATTGAGCAAAAGTCTGAAGCCTTCTTTGCCCAGATATCCTTCGCCGATATGATCATGGCGATCTACTCTGCTGCCAAGATCATTTTTTGAATCATTGAGATGAAAAAAACAGATTTTTTCAATACCGACGGCTTTATCAAAATCAGCCATGGTCTTTTTATAACTTTCTTCGGTACGAATATCATAACCGGCCGCAAAGATATGGCAGGTGTCAATGCAGACACCCAGCTGAGCCGAATGTTTAGACTTTGAAATAATATAACCGATCTCTTCAAAGCTTGCGCCAAGACCGGTACCTTGCCCGGCTGTCGTCTCAATCAGTACCCTGCCCTGATATGTTTCCTTTTCAATGGCCGCATCCAGATTGGCAACAAACCGTTCAAGCCCGGCCTCTATGCCATCACCTCCATGTGATCCTGGGTGAAGTACAATGTATGGGACTTCGAGCAGGCGGCATCTAGTCAGTTCACTAACAAAACCGTTAATCGACTTGGCTACAAGATCATTTTTGCCGGAAGCAAGGTTGATAAGATAGGAGGCATGCGAGGCAACTTTTAACGCTGGGAATCTTTCTTTAGCCGCAATAAAATCATTTCTTTCAGCAGCACTTACCGCAGCCGGGTTCCATTGTCGCTGATTCCTTGAAAATATCTGCAGGGCCTCACCGCCAACCTGCTCAAGCCGATCAAAAGCGAGGTGCAAACCACCGGCTACCGATTCGTGTGCTCCTAATAATGGCACCTACTCACTCCTTTGAGCCATCTTCATACTTTCTTCATAACTCATCGACCGATACCACTGGGCCTGCTGATGATAAAAATCAGCCCTTTGCGGATCTGCAAAGGCAGCCTGTTTTTCCGTAGCAACGGCTTCCTCGACAAGAGCGTTTGCCCAGTATGCTCTGGCGACTGTATCAAGAATAAAGCCAGTCGGCTTTATGGCTGCCGCGTCTCTTGCCAGACGTAAGGCCCGAACTGGGTTTCTCAAACTCAGTTCATTGCTTGTCAGATAGAGCCAGGCAAGGTTATTGAGCAGTTCCGGGTCACGCTCTTCAAGATTAATTGCCATTTCATAGGCTTCAACAGCTTTGGCCTCACGCTTTTTAAAAAGCATAAAATCGCCCGCCAGAAAGAGTTCCTTATAATCGTCTGAGCCATTCTCAATTTTATCAACGAGATAGAATTCTGTATATTTTTCTTTATATTGCTCGATATACTTTTCTGTCGGAAAACGCCCGACCAAAAAGATAGTCAACACCAGAACCGCCATATAAGCAAAAAGGCTGGCGCGCACTTTTCGATCCTGTGCTTTAACGAGTTCCGGTTTTTCGCTGCATTTCTCGAGATAATCAACCCGCTCTCCTATACCGAAATGATGCCAGCTCGGCTTGTCACGAATATCCCCGCTTAAAAAAGCCAGTCGCTCGAAAGCTGATACCAGTGAATCGGCATGCCCAATAGCCTTAAAGACATGGGCGTCGGCCTGGCGCTCAAAATTTCTGATGAAATAACCAAAAACAAAACGGAAATAGACAACCAGAGCACAGAGCATTGAGATGGTGCCAAGCCAGGTAAACATCTGATCCGGGGTAATATCGTGTTTTACCATAAACTCGATAAGCGCTGTTGATGAGAAGACGATTCGCAGTGCCGGTTCCATCAGAAAACCCATGAAAACGGAAAATCCGCCAACCAGAAAGACATAGAGCAGCAAGTGATATTTTTTCACATGACCGATTTCATGAGCCATAACCGCTTCGAGTTCTTCCTTCGTCATACTCTCAATTATTGCCGGAGTAAGCAAAATGTAACGTAGCCCCGGAATAAAGCCCATTACACCAGCGGTCAGCACCCGCCCTTCAAAAAGCGGCCAGAGATACATCTCCGCACTGAACTTCTGCTTTTGGCAAAACACTTCTAGATCACTACGCAGTTCTCCCTGGGGAAGTTTCTGACATCCCCACAACTTGAGAACCATTGGCGGAAAAAAGAAAATAACCGAGAAGAGGAAAAGAACAAAAAAAGCCAGATCACCATACACCGAGGCAAGCAGCTCCTGAAATACGGGAAACGGCAGGTTTGCAATAAGATCGTAAACGATTGACAAAACCAGCCACGGCAGCACCATGGGCAGATTCATCTTGAAGTTTGAAAAGACAAACCCACCAGCAGTATAAACACGATCAAAAACGCGCTGATATGAAGGTCTGGCAACAATCCAGATAAGAGCATAAATAACAAAATAGACGGCTAATCCAGCAATATTAACCAACGAAGGAATATGGTCTGCAAGAGACAGAGGTTGCAGGAAGTATTTAATATCTGCCACATAGATCAAGCAGGCGAAAACCAGTAGGCCAAGAACCGTTGCCCGCGTTTCAGCCTTAAAGTAGCGGCTCGAAGAGGCTCCTACCTGCTTAAACAGTTTGAGAACAACAAAGTAAAATGCATACAGACTGACACCGACCAAACCAACTGAATAAACCGCCGGCAACAGCGGGGCCTCACCCGGCTGATTGGTAGAAAAGAGAACAATGGCAACAAGAAAAAATATGAGATTGTTATATATCAAAGCACCCTTCCGATTATGCAATATATGAATTGTTAATTTTGTCTCAACACAATAGCTACTTATTCGCATTTTACCATTACAGCTTTGTAAGCATTGGCTCTTTTCTTTTTTTCACATAACTACAAAGAGAAAAATCGGATAAACCTAAAACTTCATTTTTTCTCTTGACATAAGCGGCCACATAGTTTCTTATGTTTTGTTTCATTACGTCAAGAAGGGCGTATAGCTCAGTTGGCTAGAGCCACCGGCTCATAACCGGTAGGTCGTAGGTTCAAGTCCTACTGCGCCCACCATGTGTAATCGAAATTGAAAACGGGTTCATTGAAAACGACAAGACTACAATATAAACGAACAGAGAAGCACAAATTCTCTGAGACATACCAGCCGAAAGTCGGGACACCGGACCGAAACAGGCGGAGTAGATAAAAGGTACATCCCCTAGGGAATGTACCTTTTTTTATTGTAAAATTTACAGGCAAAACAACTTGTTAAAATGACCATTACAGTCAAAGACATTCTCGAACAGATCAATCATGTTGCTCCACAACGGCTTGATCATCGGATCGCCCGACGCAGCTGTGACCAGAATACTGGTAGGTCTCGATCCGTGTCTAAGCCTTCTTGATGAAGCAGCAGACAGAGAGTGTAGCCTTGTCATTACCCATCATCCAGCTATCTTCAAACCTCTCCCTTCTATCGATCTCTCAACCCCCGGCGGTAAATTTATTCAACATGCCCTTTCGAATCATATTTCCGTTATCGCTTGTCATACCAACCTCGATAGCGCCGTTGACGGAGTATCGGATGCACTTGGAAGAGCAATCGGAATAAAGGATATGCTGCCGATAATTAAAAGTACCAGCATTCATGAAGGTACCGGCATGGGCAGAATCGGCAAAGTAGAAGAACAGGAGGGGCACGCTTTCATACAAACCATTTTAGCAGCTCTTAAACTCGAATCGGTCCAGGTTGCAGGCAAGGTGCCCACAACTGTGACGACCGTTGCTGTCTGCGGCGGAAGCGGGTCTGATCTTGCTGGTCGCGCACTTGATCTTGGTGCCGACATTTATCTCACCGCCGAAGTAAAACACAGCACTGCAAGATGGGCTGAAGAAGCAGGGACCTGCATTGTAGATGGGACTCATTTCTCTACCGAAAAGTTTGGCGTGAATCTCATTATCGAGAAACTCACCGGAATAGTTATAAAAAATAATTGGAATCTTGAGATATTACCGACCGGGACCGAACGTCACCCATTCACCCTGGTCGGAAGAAATTCATTGTAAAAAGGAAACACTAAAGGGAGAAGAATTTTGAACGAACAAATAGAACAACTCGTCGCTCTCCAGGCCATTGACCTCGAAATAGATCAGATAGACAACGAAATCAAGCAGGAACAGGAAAGCCTCGACAGACGCATCTCCGCATTGGCAGACAGAGAAGCAATCATCACCAGCCTTCAGAATAAAATCACCGACCTCGAAAAAGATCGTCGTACCCTCGATGATGAAATGGAAGACAAAATTGCCCGCGTTAAAGACCGTCAGTCTAAAATGATGCAGGTTCAGACCGGCAGAGAGCAGACTGCTCTTCTCAAAGAGATCGAAGACGCAAAAAAGAGTGCTAAAGAAGGTGAAGAGAAAATCGTCACCATAATGGAAGAGATCGAAGGTCTTGCTCAGAAGATCGAAGAAGAAAAAAATCTTCTTAAAGGTGAGAAAGAGCTGGTTTCTGAGGAAACCGAGAAAGTTCGTTCAAATATCGAAGCAATCAACAAAGGCAAAAAAGAGAAAGATGTTGTTCGTGAAGAACAGGCTCAGATCCTCAAACCCGGATTGCTGAAAAAATACAACACTCTTCGTAACCGCAGAAACGGTCTTGCTGTCGTCAACGTTATTCAAGGCGTTTGCCAGGGATGTTTCATGTCCATTCCACCACAGAAATACAATATGCTGCTCAAAGGCGATCAGCTTTTTGACTGCCCTACCTGCCAGAGAATGATGTACTTCCAGAAGGTTGAAGAAGAAGCATAGATTTCATACAGCAATCTGCAGTTTATACGGCCCGATAACACCTACTGGTGTTTTCGGGCTTTTTTATTGCTATTCAGTCAGTTCATCCCGCCTTTTCAGCGAACGACTGTTTACTTTTCCGCAGAAACATAGAATTGTTGTATTCATTTCAATCAACACCTTACTCAGCCGACAGGAAAATAATGGCCAGCAAAGAAAGTGGCACCAGAAAGTTTTTTCGCGAAGCAAACAAGCTAAATCAAATGAGCCGTATTCAGAAACTGCATGGCTATATCTATGCACGCTGGATCTATTTCTACATAGCTGTCGGAACAGGCCGCCACAAACTTTGCAAAATCGTTCGTCCTTTTGGTGTGCTCTTAAATGCTCTCAGTAAAAAACCGCGCACCAGTGAAGCCGTATCAGATAAAATCCGTTTTGTTGATACCTATCACGGCAAGGTGATTACCACCGAAAGTGCCCGTAAACTGGTTACGGTCAATAAAAAGATAAGCCTGGAGAATCTAGAACAGATCATCCCTTATAAGCGCGCCCGCGACATTGTTCTACTCAATCCTGAAAAGATTGTGGCTCTTGAATGCCCTTGCCGCGCCACGCGTGAAAATCCGTGTCTGCCTCTTGATGTATGCCTGATCGTCGGCGAACCTTTTGCAAGTTTCATACTGCAGCATCATCCTAAAAAGACTCGACAGATCACCAGTGAAGAAGCAGAAAAAATCCTTGAAGATGAACACAAACGCGGACATGTTCATCACGCCTTTTTCAAGGATGTTATGCTCGATCGTTTCTATGCCATCTGCAACTGCTGCAAATGTTGCTGCGGCGCCATGCAGATACACCAGAGCGGCAAACCGATGCTCTGTTCGTCCGGATATATTGCCGTCGTTAATGACGATACCTGTATAGGCTGCGGTCTCTGCAGCAAAGCGTGCCAGTTCGACGCCATAAGCCGTCTTGAGTACAAAAAAATAACTATCGATTCGACAAAATGCATGGGTTGCGGAGCCTGTCTTGCGAGGTGTAAACTAAACGCTTTGCAGCTTGTTCGTGACCCCCAAAAACCGGAACCGCTGGAAATCCATAAGCTTATGCAACAAGCAGCAGAAGCGTCATATTAATCAGTTCCTCGCTCAAAATTCGATCAACTTGGTAGCAATTAAGATAAATTTATCTTTTCTTCACTCTTAACATATCAATTTATTTAAGTATTTCTTTTATTTCCTAAGCACCTATTGTAAAAAAATTCTGTGATTTCCTGCCATTAGATAACACCCTAACCAGTTCAGACGAACCTAACACAATAAAAGACAATTAACCACCCGTTTATACATATTTTTTATCATTTCTGATTTTGACACCTTCATCCTAATTTGCAATAATAAGAAAGATTGACTTTGGCATTCTATCTTATGCAAATCCATCGAGCTCTGGAGATCATGAAAAAATTTTTCATCTTTACGCTTCTGGGAATCTGTTTTGGTGTGGCCCTATCGCTCGTCGGTGCAGAAATGGTCGAACGAACTTCAGGGGTTGAATTCTGCTCTCAATGCCATTCTATGAAAGGTATGACCGCCGCCTATAAAGATGATATTCACGGCGGCAACAGCAAGCACGGCGTTAAAGCAAAATGCGCTGACTGCCACCTTCCGCATGACGATGTTTTCACCTATATAACGGCAAAAGCCTATACCGGAGCGAAAGATGTAATAGGCGAGTATATCTGGACCACTGATATAAACTGGCTTACAAACCTTGAAAGACGCCAGGAATACACATATACCACCGGCTGTCAAACCTGCCACGATCTGGATGTTATCCAGTATGAGATACCCAAAGCCTTTCTGGCCCATAAAGATTTCAAAACCGGTAAAGTCACGTCCTGTGTCCAGTGTCACGAACACGTCGGCCACAAGAATATTAAAGCTCATCTATAAATCGAAGTCATAGGAGGAAAAAATGCGTCTATTCTTCGCAACAGCTTTAGCCCTTGGGCTGGCAACATCAGCCTATGCGGTTGACAGCAACATCAAAACGTTAAAGGTTGAACGCGGCCTGTCCCCCGAAGGACAAAAATGCATCGAATGTCACGCGGAGAAACAGCCGGGGATAGTAGCAGACTGGAAGATGAGTCGTCATGGCCACGTCGGTGTTTCGTGTATCGACTGCCATCAGGTCGATCCGGGCTCTCCGATGGCTTCGCAAAGTTGTCCTGGCGTTAAGGGAACAGATATTTACATGAGTGTCGCTGTAACCCCAAAGGTCTGCGCACGATGTCACAGCCAAGAAGTTGCACAATTTGGCGCCAGCGGCCACTACAGAGCCAGCCTGCAATACCATGAACCCGACGGACGAAACTACAAGGGCATGACTGCCCTGATGCAGACCCACGAAGGTCAGGGCATGGAGAAGTTTAAATACGCCGCTGATATGACTGGCTGTATGCAGTGCCATGGTTCCATAGTCACCCTTGACGGATCCGGTAGACCCAATAAAGAAGGCTGGCCTAGCGCCGGTATCGGCACCCAATACCCTGACGGCTCTGTCGGCAACTGTGTAGTCTGCCACACCAGACACCGCTTCAATGTTGCAGAAGCAAGAAAACCAGCTGCCTGTGCCTCTTGTCACCTTGGTCCCGATCATCCCGATATTGAAATTTTCAACAACTCGAAACACGGCCACATCTACAATTCAGAAGGCACTGAATGGAACTTCTCTTCAGCACCTGATGCATGGGAACCTGGCGATTACCGTGCACCAACCTGTGCTGTCTGTCACCAAAGCGGCATCGGCGATCTGCAAACCACTCACAATATTTCCGAACGTCTGAAGTGGAACCTCTGGGGGACCCGTTCAAACGTGAGAAATTCGCCTGATCCGTTAAGTCCGCTTACCGGTGACGGTGAAAAAGGAAGGGCTCTGATGAAGAAAGTCTGCAGCAACTGTCACACTTCTCTTCATACCGATAACTTCTTCGAACAGGCCGACAATCACATCGAACTTTATAATGAAGGTTATTTCGATGTTGCCGATAAACTGCTTAAAGAATTGAAGGAGAAAAACCTTCTTAAAGCCAATCCATGGGATGATGAGTTCCAGAAAATCTATTATCACCTGTGGCACCATGAGGGACGCCGCATGCGTCAGGGTGCTGCCATGGGTGCCCCTGATTATGCCCACTGGCATGGTGTATTTGAGCTTCAGCAGGATCTCTACGAGCTGAAATCGATCTACAACCACCGTATAGAATCAGGCAAGATAGAATAAGATTCCGATTCTATAGGATGAGCAAAAAAGGGCTTGCCAATTGGCAAGCCCTTTTTTTTATTCCTTCTTTTTCCTAACGATAGATTTTTATTTACTCAAGGACCATTTAATACGCATTTTTTGTTTTACATTTCCTCTATAATCAGTAGAGTGCTGGCGAGAGTGGGCGCATGATCGCTCCAGATTAGCTGGAGAGGAAAGTCCGAACTCCATAGGGCAGGATGGTTCGTAACACGAACACTGGGCGACCGGTGGAAAGTGCCACAGAAAACAAACCGCCTTAACAGGTAAGGGTGAAACGGCGAGGTAAGAGCTCACCGCTTCAATGGTGACATTGAAGGCAAGGTAAACCCCATCCGGAGCAAAACCAAATAGGGAGATGTTTGAGGGCTGCCCGTCCAAGATCTCCGGGTAGGTTGCAAGAGGTGTCGGGTGACCGGCATCCCAGTCAAATGATCATGGCCTTTCGAGGTACAGAATTCGGCTTATAGCCCACTCTCTTTTTTTCTTTTCAACCACAGAACCGAGGTCAATGAAAAAAGCGGCAGCGATCATCCCAGCAGCTGGCAGCGGGACCAGGATGAAGCTTAATCATCCGAAACAGTATCATCCACTTGCCGGTGCTCCCATCATCATTCACACCATAGAGGCATTTCTGGCCTCCCAGGTTATCGGCCAGCTAATTGTTGTCGTCCCCGCAGACAAGCTTGATGAAACAAGGAAACTGTTTAATGCTCACGGGTTGGATGACCCACGGATTGAAATCACCGCTGGAGGACTCCGCAGACAGGATTCCGTGTTCAACGGACTGCAGTTAATCCACCCTGAAATTGATACTGTGCTCGTTCACGACGGTGCTAGACCGCTTGTCAGCTTAAGACTTATTGAAGAGTGCTATTCGGCAGCCGTTGAGTACGGAGCCGCCATTGCCGCCATTCCTGTCAAAGATACCCTGAAAAAGGGAAGCGATGATGCACTCATTACAGAAACCATCGATCGGTCCCAGGTCTGGCAGGCACAGACTCCACAGGCCGCCAAGGTAAATCTGCTCCGTGAAGCGTATCGTAAAAACGGCGATGCCGATTTCACCGATGAAGCTGGACTGCTTGAACAGGCCGGAATTCCGGTCAAGCTGGTAGAGGGCTCTGAGACCAACCTGAAGATTACCAGACCGGAAGATCTTGCCATCGCCGAGAAACTTTTGCTGAAAAAAGATATGAAACCAGACTTTCGAATTGGCCACGGATATGATGCGCACCGCTTTGCTCCCGAGCGCGAGCTTGTTCTCGGTGGTGTAACCATTCCGCATCCTCAGGGTCTTGCCGGACACTCAGATGCCGATGTGCTCACCCACGCAATCTGTGACGCCCTGCTTGGCGCACTCGGCAAGGGCGACATTGGAAAACATTTTCCCGATACATCAGATACATATAAAAACATCTACTCGATCAGCCTACTTGAAAAGGTAGCAGAACTGCTCAAGACATCAAACTTTATTCTTTCCAACCTTGATGCCACTATCATATGCCAGCGCCCGAAACTTGCCGGCCATATAGAGCAGATGCGAAAGACCATTGCAGAAGCCTGCAAAACAGATATTGAAAACATCAATATCAAAGCGACAACAACAGAAAAAATGGGTTTTACCGGCCGCGAGGAAGGTATCAGCTCGCATGCGGTTGTTCTCATACAAAAACTATGATTTAAATACTTTACAGGATATATATGAACGTAACAGTCAACCGGGATCGACTCGCTCAACACTTTACCAATCTCTGTGAAATTGACAGTCCATCACGCTATGAATCCAACGTATGCCAATATCTGCGCTCATGCTTTGAGACCCTAGGAGCAAACGAGATCGCCGAAGATAATTCGTCTGAAAAAACCGGCTCCAATTGCAACAACATAATCGTCCGCTTCAATGGCGACGGCAACTGGGAGAACGGTATATTCTTTTCAACCCATATGGATACGGTTGAACCAGCCACCGGTATCCAGGTACATCGGGAAGGAGACATCTTTACCAGCAAAGGCGATACTATTCTCGGCGGAGATGACAAGACCGGCATTGCAGCATTGATTGAGCTCGTTTCACTGCTTCGTGAAACCGGTGAAACTCACTGTCCCATCGAGTTCGTTTTCACCACCTGCGAAGAGATCGGATTGCTTGGCGCAAAACATCTTGATGCAAGCCTGATCAAATCAAAAATCGGCTATGCTCTTGATTCAGCAGGCATTAACAACGTAGTCGTTGCAGCCCCTGCTGCCAATAAGCTTAAAATAATCGTCAAGGGCATGGCAGCGCATGCCGGATTTAATCCTGAAGACGGTATAAACGCACTCCAGATTGCTGCGGAAGCCATCACCAAAACCCCGCTTGGCAGACTCGACCATGAAACCACATCCAACTTCGGCGTGATGAAGGCAGGACTAGCCCAGAACATTGTCCCTGCCCTTGTCACCATCGAAGGTGAAGTTCGCAGCCACGATGGCGAAAAGCTTAAAAAATATACCGAAATGATTCGGCAGATCTTTGAAGAAACAGTTAAAAATCATCCTCAGCAGCAGCCGCACCTTGGTGTTCCTTCAAGCCAGCTTGAAATCGTCAATGACTACCCGGCCATGAATCTTAAGAAGAATGATCTGGTCATTCAAAAGGTTCTGGCTGCCAGTGAAATTGCAGGAATACCGCAAAACATGGTGATCGGCGGCGGCGGCAGTGATGCCAATATTTTTAACGGATTCGGTCTGCCGACCGCAATTCTTGCCTGTGGCATGAACAAGGTGCATACTCTGCAGGAATATGCCGATCTGAATGATCTTGAAACAATCACAAGACTCCTGTACGCCATTGTCACTTTGCAGGATTCTTAACTGGAAATTAATGCATTTTTTTTGAAGTACTAATGGATGTAAATAGTGACAATTTCGTAACAACCATGATTTGTTGTTGAATTTACCCATCACTTATTATAAACAATGCAATACAAGCTTTTGGAGGCACGAGGATCAGGTCCTTTGTGCCTTTGTTTTTTACATGACAAGGGCAATTCAAACCGGTTGTCGGCATGAAAACCCCTTACTCACTGGATTATGAAAAGATGAACACCAACCAGGACAACAACAGCTGCTGCCGCCCTAAACACGAATGTGGTGTCTGCGGAATTTTCGGTCACCAGGACGCATCCAAACTCACCTATTTCGGGCTCTATGCGCTTCAACATCGCGGCCAGGAAAGCGCCGGTATCGTCACTTCCGACGGATGCAAGGTCAACATTCATAAAAATATGGGCCTCGTTCACGAGGTTTTTTCTGAAAGTATCCTTCAGGGCCTTCCCGGACACATATCAATCGGCCATGTTCGCTACTCCACCACCGGAGCTTCCAATATAATCAACACCCAGCCCCTTATGGTCAACCATAACGGAGCTACACTGGCTGTTGCGCATAACGGCAACCTGACCAACTCCATTACATTACGAAGAGATCTGGAACACCGCGGCTCGATCTTTCAGACCACCATGGACAGCGAGGTTGTTTTGCATCTCATGGCACGAGCGGCTCATCTTGGTCTTGAAAAGGCTATTGAAGAGGCATTTGTTGCCTTAAATGGTGCTTTCTCCATCCTTCTCATGACCAATGACACCATGGTTGCTGTACGTGATCCGAATGGTTTCAGACCGCTTTGTCTCGGCCGTCTGTCCAACGGAGGCTGGATCGTCGCTTCCGAAACCTGTGCACTTGATCTTGTCGAAGCAGAATATGTGAGGGATGTTGAGCCAGGTGAAGTACTGATCTTTCAAAAAGATGAAATCAAGTCTATCTTCCCATGGCCTAAGCGCAAAACCAGCTTCTGTATATTTGAGCAGGTCTACTTTGCCCGCCCCGATTCTGATATTTTCGGCAGCAACGTTTATATGGCAAGAAAACGGATGGGGGAAATCCTTGCCAAAGAAGCCCAGATTGAAGCCGATCTTGTCATGCCGTTTCCCGATTCAGGCAACTATGCTGCTATCGGCTACTCGCAGGCAAGCGGTATCCCATACGAAATGGGAGTCATTCGAAATCACTACGTTGGCCGAACTTTCATCCAGCCGACACAGTCGATGCGTGATTTCAATGTCAGGGTAAAACTCAATCCGGTCAGGTCTTTTTTGAAAGGTAAAAGGGTCATCATCGTCGAAGATTCGATCATCCGCGGCACTACCGGCAAAAGCCGTGTGCGCGCATTGCGTGCAGCCGGGGCAAAAGAAGTGCACCTGGTTGTGAGCTGCCCTCCAACCCGCCACGCCTGTTACTACGGGATTGACTTTCCGAGTTCCGATCAATTGATTGCGGCAGGAAACACTGTCGAGAAAATAGCCGAATACCTTGGACTTGATTCACTGCATTACTTGAGTCTCGACGGGCTTGTTGAGGCTACCGGCATGAACAAAGACGGTTTCTGTCTCGCTTGTTTCAATGGAGTCTACCCGGTTGCACCGGACAAGAATTTTCACAAGGATGTTCTTAACTGCGGTTAATCGATAAAAGAGCCGGCACCTAAGGTTTATCTCTGGTGTCGGCTTTTAGGTTCTGCAGATGACGGTATTCTTACCGCTCTCCTTGGCCTCATACATGGCCCTGTCAGCTCTTCTTTTGATAGCAATTTCATCTTCTTTCAACTCTACGGTATTGTTTCTTCTGCACGACACGACCCCGATTGACAGGGTTGTTTCACCAAAGTGAAGCTCGAGAAAACGAAGCAGTATACGCTGCACAATCTCTGTGGCCTGATCAGCATTGGCTTCGAGCAAAAGAATCGCAAACTCGTCGCCGCCCAGCCTGAAGTTGAAATCGACATTGTTTCTGGTGCAGTCCATCATAATCTGCCCCAACGCTATGAGAACCTTGTCTCCTTCAAGATGACCATATTGGTCGTTATACTGTTTGAAATTATCTATATCGAGAATAGCCAGAAACATCTCGCGCCCCTGACGGTTGGCTCTTTCCATTTCACGGCGGAAAATATCATCGAAAGCCCGCCTGTTCAGAATCGAAGTTAGTGCATCTGTGACTGTCAGTTCTTCAAGTTTTTTGACATAGTAGCGCTCACGTACCGCCCTTGCCATTTTTGCTTCAAGCTCACCCTGATCGATAGGTTTTTTTATGTAATCAAGAGCACCTGCTCGAATAACATCGGCATAGGTGGCCTGTTCACTATGCCCGGTAGAAACAATCACATCAACATCCCGATGGTTTGTTTTTACATACTCAAGCAGTTCCAGACCATTCATCCTGGGCATCATGATATCGGTGATTACCAGATCGCATTGAGTAGATGCAAGAACCTCCGTTGCCTCTATACCGTCCTCAGCAACCAGACACATATATCCCAGGGAAGAGACCAGCACACTCAACGTTGTTCGGACCAGATCGTCATCATCGACAACCAGTACAACAATCGTGCTGACATCTACATCCACATGATCTGTAAAAGCCATCTATTCCACCCCAGTATCCACTCAAAATTAAGGAGATTATATCCAATAGTACTGCCTAAAAATCGAATAGTCCAGAAATCGGCCAAAATAGTTCAATAAAAATAGAAATCTGTTCTAATAAATAGCATTGTTAAACTTGCATTACATTGTCTTAAAGGATAAAATTCGGCATGGATACCTTCCGCCTGACAAAAATTTTTGAGACCGGGATTACCGATAATCCGCTTGATGAAATACTTGCGCTTGCCGCCGAAATTCATCCCAATGTAAACCGCGATCTCATAAAAAAAACGCATAGCTACATTATACGTGTGTTTATCGGTGATAACCCTGATTTCAAGGCCAGCAACACCGAATATCATAACCTGAGACACACCTGCAGCGTAGTACTTGCTGCAGCGCGTATTCTCCATGGCCTAACAATCAATAAACTGCGATTTACACCTGCAACCGTTGAACAGGGGCTCATCAGCGCCTATTTTCATGATACCGGATTGCTCCTGCAATCACATGATTCAACAGAACTTGGTGCTCGCTACACCAAAGATCATGAACAGCGCTCCATCCGCTTCCTCTACGATTACCTGACTGAAACAGGGGTCGCACCGGAGTTCGCAAAACCGTGTGCAGCAATCATTGACTGCACAAGCCTCGAAAACGATGTGGGCCAGATACGCTTTCAATCCGCTGAACATCAGATGGCCGGCTGGGTTGTCGGTTCAGCTGATATTATTGGTCAGATGGCAGACCGTTACTACCTTGAACAGCTGCCGATGCTCTATCGCGAACGCCGTATTGGCGGCATAAACAGCCATCGTTCAGTAGCTGAGCTGATGCAGGAAACCACTGATTTCTATAATAAAGATGTTGTCAATCGCCTGGAAATAAGCTTTCAGAATGTTGCAGCAGTAATGCAGCAGCATTTCAAAGCCCGATGGGACATTGACCGCGATCTCTACAAAGAAAACATCAGCAAGAACATCGACTATCTGTCAAAAATTCTTGCTGAATGTCAATCTGAACTGCACTGCATCAGAATGTATCTCAGACGCACCCAGCCACCGTTTAAACTTGGTCCGGAAACAAGGGTTACGCAATAAATTTCGGTTATTTCTGCCGCGGATCTTTTCCTGTTTCAAACATTTCAAAGAGGTCGTAAAAGACCCTGGCCACAGAACTGAAATGGGTCACTGCCCCTGAGCCGGCATAGGCTTTCGTCAGTTCCATAGCCCGAACAAAACTTTCCTGAGAGCTTGAGCTTTCAGGCTCTTTGAGCGCCTTTACCAGACGTTGTCCAATATCATCTGCCATAACTTCTATCTCCACTGCTAAGTATTACTATTTTCAATAAGTTTTATGCAATTTCCAGCCATTTATTCGCCTTTGCACTTTGCAGGCACTTTTCAATCAGCACCATATTCTCCCATCCATCATAAAGCGAGGTGAAAACTGGCAGGTCATCCAGAATCGAACGGGCAAATGAGTCAGACTGCAGCGTATACTGATCGCAGATATCAAACTCGTAGGTCCTGCGACTGCCTTTCACTTCATGTATCAGGACACACTTCCGATCAACCGGAGCATTGAACGGGATGAGTATCTCAATACTGCCAGTCGTTCCGAATATCGTGGCCCGCTGATACGGTGCAAGCTGTGTTGAACAGGTAAAGGTTGCACTTCGCCCGCCAAAATCAAGCAGACCGCTGAAAAGCGTATCGGTACCGAAAATAGGATCGGTATTCCCCATACCACAAACACGTTTCGGCTGCATACCGAAAATAAAACGCGAAAGCGACAAGCAGTAACACCCGATATCCATCATACCGCCGCCGCCAATCTCAAGCTTATTCCTAATATTATCAGGGTCATCGTTGTAATAGGAAAAAAATGATTGAATAGTACGCAGTTCCCCGATCTCACCAGCTTCCACCAGTTCTTTTGCCTTCTGCCATTGGGGGTGATGCCTGTACATGAAGGCTTCCATTACTTTCAAAAAAGGGTATTTCCCAGCGGCCGAAAGCAGGTTCTGCGCGTCTTCAGAGCTCAACCCCACCGGTTTTTCACACAATACATGCTTGCCTGCCTCAAGAGCCTTAAGTGACCATGGTACATGGAGATGGTTTGGCAAAGGGATATATACCGCATCAATGTCAGGATCGGCCAGGAGCTCTTCATAGCTGGCATAAGCCTTGGCTATGCCGAGTGTTTTACAGAGAGATTGTGCCTTTTCGAAATTTCGTGATGCAAGGCCGGCTACAGTGCATAAGCTGCTCTTCTGAATAGCTGGAATTACCTGCGTAACGCCGATCTTGGCACTGCTCAGTACACCAAAACGAATGTTGTCCATGGTATGCACCTTAATTGTAGAATTGATGGAATGTGTCCTCAGCGCCTTCAGCACCAATCATGATGAGCTCACAGTCTTTTGACAGAGGCTCGACAGGATCAGGCCCGACGATGAGATCACCGCCCTCTTGGCGAATAGCGATAACACTGCAGCCCGTCTGCTCCCGTATATTACTTTCTAAAAGGGTTGACTTAACCAGTTCCTGAGGCACAGGTACCTGAAAAAGAATCAATCCTTCCAGCACCATATTTGCTTCATCTGGATAGAGAAGATTCATGATGGAATTGGCCGCCATGGTCGCATAGGACATGACCAGATCTGCCCCGGCAACATGCAGTTTATTGACGGTTCGGGGAGCAGCAGCCCGGCTGACTATCTGAATATCAGGACGCAGCTGCCGACAATAAAAGGTAAGATATATATTCATCGGATCATGATGGGTAGTAATTAGAACAGTACCCGCTTTGTCAATTCCCCCTTCTTTTAACACGTTAATGTCTGCAGCATCTCCCTGAATGACATGGTGGAGCCCTTTTGCTATGGTCGGTCGTTTTTCTATTATGCTGTATTCGATTCCTGCCAGGTCCAGCACTTCAGCAGCGGCATGTCCAACACGGCCACCACCAAGAATCAACACCGGAGCACTCTGCTCACCGGTTATTTCCGGCGGAGAAAAGATCCGGTCGAACTGCTGCAACTGCTCCTCTGTCCCTGCCAGCAGAAGAACCGATTTGTCCTCTATCCGGGTTGCTGCAGCAGGAAAGACATATTTCCCCTTCTGCCAGATCCCAACCACATTAACTCCGCATTTTTCTCTGATTCCTGTCTCCCGCAGCATTCTGCCACAAATATTGGTCAAAGTTGCCGGAATTTCCGCAATCTGCAGGTTATCAAGTCGGCCGATGATATTGGTTGCATTATGAATGCCTACTGTCCGTTGTCCCATTGAATAGCCAAGCATCTTCATGAACTGAAAGACATGCATATTACCCGGAAATTCGAGTATATCTATTGAATGCTCATTATCAGCATTGGTAACTATTGGTGTATCCTTGGTAATTTCACGAATGGTAAAGGCGATATTGGTATTCATCAGATCATCTTCAGTAACCACCACCATTGCCGCCTGCGCAACCCGAACATTAAGATAGGTTTTAGGGTTGTCAGTTACTCCGACAACAACATTATAGCCCCAGTCACGATAACGTTCTGCCGTTGCCAGATCGTCAACAATGAGTACGTGATAAACATGACGATCATTCAGTCTCTTAATTAGTTTTTTGGTCACCGCATCAAGGTTGGTAATTATTACATGACCGCTAACATCTTCAGGGATGGTTCTAGGGGTTTTTACCTTTGCCTGGGCTTCAAGCCAGGGTGCATAAAAATACTGAATAAAGGTGAAAGGCAGCATGATCAGAAAAAAGATCACGCCGGACAACAAAACAAACATGGTAAAAATCAGGCCGAGATCGGTATGAAACGTAATGTCGCCGAACCCAAGCGTCGACATAACAGTCAAGGTCCAGTAAAAGCCGGTTATCCAGGTGAACTGGCGACCTTCATAGAGCATGATGATATGAAAAAGAAAGCTGTAGGCGGTGATAAGAATAAGAAGAAAGAAAAAAAATCTCGCAAGCGCAAAGAAATTACGCTGAGCCGCCTTATTCTGCAAAAGAATCAGTAACTGGGAGGGAAGAAATTTCATTATCAGCAGTCCGTCAATGATTGTCAAAAAAAAGCATTAACTTTTCTCTACCATAGCATGGCAGGACTGACAACTTCCAGATAAAACTACTGATTCTGCATGTTCATCAGGTCAGTCGGAATTTTTCGTCAACACTGCAAGAATCAAGACAAAGAAACAAAGTGCCAGATTGGAAACAGGTACCTGCAATGGGGCAGGCATGAGATAGACTATCGAAACCGTCGGTATCCAGACAATCATGTTGGAAACCAGAATGGTCGGCATCTTTACCGTAAACAGAGGTCTATTAATATCCTGTTTCATCAGTGCCCAGCTGAAATTGTTTTTCGGCCAGAGCATAGCAATCGTCATCCCCGGCACTGCCCAAAAAGGTGCGTAGATAAACTGATCAACAAAGGTCTTTTTGACGATGGTCATCACGTCGTTACCGTTACCGAAAAGAACCGACTGCAAGACATAAAGGTAATTGACCTCGATTCCTTTCAAAGCCCAGAACGAGCAGGTAAACAAGAGATATTTGATAAGATTTCGCTTAATCCTGCCAGTTAGCAAAAGGTAGACAAACGGAATAAATCCACCAAACAAAGACGTTGAGAAAAAAGAATACATTGCACCATATGAGGTTTTCAGGTCAGCGAAGAACATGAAAAACGGTCGGGCCGGAGTCCAGAAGTAGTAACAGAGACAAACAGTAAGGGCAAAGAATTGAAGAAAGAGCCCTGGGATCAGGTTTTTCCTGAAGGCATGGACAATATTTGAGACTAACTCAGCCTGTGGCATACTCCGATCCTTGAAAGTGGCAATTTCTTTAGGGCTTCTGGATTAAAATAGAAGCAGAAACTACCCGATTATGCGGAAAATACCACTATTATTATCTTCCCGGAAGAAGAAAACCACGACCTCGGAACAAAACCTTTCCCTTAAACGCTAACACGACCTATCATATTGTTTTTCTATCTAAAAACAAATAGAAAAACCTGCATAATTTATCAAATAATGAGCTCTGATCGTGACTGAATTGCCTCAACTTAACATCAGCGGTCTATATTGTGATGTCTGAGTTTACGATACAGGGTCTTTCTATCGATCTGCAGTGCCTTGGCAGCCTTTGTCTGATGCCAGTTAAATTTTTCAAGGCAGGCAAAGAGAATCTTCTTTTCCACTGCATCAAGAGATGCTGACAGTGACTGATCGTCATAGGCGAAACCAAGATCATATTCTATTGATGCAAGCAGAGCCGGATCTTCAAGGGCCATAAAATCGATCTTACCAATGGCAAGATACCGCTGAATGGTATTTTGCAGCTCCCTGACATTGCCAGGCCATGAATAATGCTCCAAGGCCCTGATCATATTTGGGGAAAGTCGAATCTTTTTCTCAGGAGAGAACTGCTCGAAAAAATGTTCAATCAATATGGCAATATCACCGCTTCTTTCTCGAAGCGGGGGCAGTACTATCGGAATAACATGAATTCGATAGAAAAAATCTTCGCGCAGCTTTCCTGCCCGTACGAGGTTCTTCAAATCCCGGTTAGTTGCCGCAATGACCCGGACATTAGGATTTTTTAATTCAGTTGAGCCGAGCGGTGTATATCCTCCGCCCTCAAGAGCCCTCAGCAGCTTAGTCTGCATATTCAACGGAATCTCCCCCACTTCATCAAGAAAGATTGTGCCGGTGTCAGCGACATCCAGATAGCCGTTTTTATCGAGTTCAGCACCTGAAAAGGCGCCTTTTTTATAGCCGAAAAATTCGCTCTCTATAAGATTTTCAGGGATTGCTCCACAGTTGACACAGACAAAAGGTTTATCTGCCCTGTTGGAATTATCATGGATTGATCTTGCAACAAGTTCCTTACCTGTTCCCGACTCACCATATAAAATCACTGAAGCATCAGTACGACCTGCTCTGATTATGGTCTTGTAAACTTCCTGCATAACACTGCTTTTGCCAACCAGGTTGCCGAACCGGTAACGCTCAGCCAAGGAGCCAAGCAGGCGGAGATTCTCATCCTTTAAAATGGCTTGCTTTTCCTGAAGTTCCGCCATTTCCTGCTTCTGCTTTGTGATATCGATCATAATGATCTGATATTCTATAATCTCATCATGATGATCTTTAATCGCAAGTTTGGTCACATCATACCAGCTTTGATCGTTTGGATTCTGTATTTCCAGACGATCAATGGTAGACAGCGACAGCTCTACCGGCCACCATGAGCGTTCACTGCCTGCAGCCTGAAATGCTGAAACACATTGCACCCCTAGTCTCTCCCGGCCCAGATAGTCGATAAGCATCGGATTCATGTAATTGATAGTCATATCTCTATCGCAAACAAGAACAAAACCGGGAAAGTGCTCGAAAAGCTTCCACAGCTTTTTTTCTAGGCCAAGCTGGTATGCTTCGTTCTGTTTCAGCAGTACTGATTTTTCAAGACATTGCGTTACTGCGTGACGAATAATCTCATAGTTTTCGATCGGTTTGGTAAGGTAGTGCCAGGCTCCTGTATGAAGCGCTTTTATGACGCTATCCATTTCGCCTTCAGCAGAGAGAACGATTGTAGCAATATTTGGATACTCTTCAGAGAGCCTGCGAATAACGGTGAAGCCATCCATCACAGGCAAATTCAGATCAACCAGCACCACATCGGGCTGATGCAGCCGACACAGAAGCAAGCCCTGCTCACCGTCTTCTGCAATGAAAACAGTGTAGTCTCGGTGCTCAAAATATCTGCGAACGACATCGAGCAGTAAAACATCATCATCAATATAGAGAATTGTTGCTCCTGAACTCATCACCCTTCCCCGCCCAGTCCATTCAACAACGCTTGCTGTTACAAAGGCTGGTAACTTTTATCTGCAAAAATAAGGGGATAAATCAGAGACACCAATAGAGGTGAGATTATCAAACAGGGCACAACATCACACAACTAATGCGCCGTGATGCCATGACTCTTTAATGATATTCCCTATCTCCCCAATAAAGAATATGCAGAAAATCTAACTATCCAAGTTAAAGCCCTTTCCCGGCCTTTGTATACAATGTATCACAAACTAGCAAAAAAGAGAAACAATATGCGAGGAATATATTCTATCTAGTGTGGAAACATATTGACCAGCAATACATCACAACATTTTTTAGCTATAAAATAAGATAGATAAAAATTGTAATTGCGAAAAGTCGATTCTGCACCCCGCTCTACTTTTACGTTATGATTTTTTTTTTACAACAAGAGGCTCATCAAAAGCAAGTTAAAATTCCAGTTTCAGCAATGATTTCCTCTCTTGTCACTTGTCAAAACCACTTTCATTTAGTAATGACACAATTGCAGGCAGATATGTACTTTTACCAATTGTTTTCCGCATCATTTATACCCCACATTATATGATTACTATCAAAAACGTTTCTGTCCATGGCGGACACAGCGGTCAGTTTTGCAACCATGCTACAGATTCACTGGAAGATGTAATTTTAGAATACATCAAAAAAGGTTACAGCTGGGTTGGAATCACAGAACACACCCCGGCAATCAGTTATGAGCTACTTTATCCCGGTCAGATTGCAGCAGGACTCACACCGGAATTTCTTCTTGAACGATTCGGTAAATACATGGCTGAATGTCGGCGGCTTCAGGAAAAATATAAAGACCAAATCGCCGTCATACCCGCAATGGAGATTGAGACATACACCGGTTACGAAAAATTCATTCCTTCTTTGATTGAGCAATTCTCGCCGGAGTACATTGTCGGCTCAGTTCATTTCGTTGCTGATCTCGGGTTCGATTATTCACAGGAACAATACAACGCGACCGTTCGTCACGTTGGCGGGTTCGAGCAGATGTACCTTCAGTATTTCGATATTCAATATGAGATGATAAAACTGCTAAAACCCGCAGTTGTAGGTCACTTCGATCTTATCCGTATATTTGACAACAATTACAAGGAACACCTGGCATTATCGTCTGTTCGTCAGAAGATTGTCCGGAACCTTGAACTAATCAAGGAACTTGACCTGATAATGGATTTTAACCTGCGTGCCCTGCTCAAGGGCGCAGATGAGCCCTACATCAGCGCACCCATTCTGCAGCTTGCCAAAGAAATGGACATTGCAGTTGTGCCGGGAGATGATTCGCACGGAGTTTCCGATGTCGGACGAAATGTCGACAGAGCAATAGAGATTCTCCAGCGCCATGGTTTTTCAACCGATTGGAAAGCACCGGTCACGCTTCCTGAACAATTCAGATAAGAGGAATATATGCGCATTGCTCTCTGCCAGTTTGACGTCCGGTTTAAAAACATCGAATACAATCTCAAAAAGATCAGAGAGCACGTTTGCACCGCAAAAAAGCAGCAAGCTGATCTTATCGCGTTTCCAGAATCCTGTCTGGCCGGTTACTGCTTTTCCAGCCATGAGGAGGCAATGGTCCATGCGATGGAAGATTCCCATGAGGCACTATGCCAACTTCAGCAACTCGCGCACAACCAGAAGATTATCATTGCAGCGGGATATATCGAAAAAGACGGAACTGCGATTTACAACACTGCGGCTCTTTTCGGTCTATCCGATAATATTTGCAAATATAGGAAAACCCATACCCTGCTGCTCGGTCTTGACCGTTTTATTGAGCCCGGCAATTTAGGTTTCCCTGTCTTTGACACGAGATTCGGAAAGATAGGTCTTAACATCTGCTATGACCAGCGCTTTCCTGAGAGTGCGAGAATGACGATGCTGAATGGAGCTCAGCTTATCCTTACCATCAGCAATATCCCACGGCCGGCGCTATCGGTTCACACCATTCTTACCAGGGCAAGAGCTTTTGAAAACAAGGTGTTCTATGGCTTTATCAATCGAACAGGAATAGAAAAGGATTTTGAATTCGTTGGCAACTCTACACTCGTTGACCCTTACGGCGAGGCTCTTATACAATGCTCTGAAAACCGAGAAGAGCTTGTCATAGCTGAAATAGATCTTGATCTGGCATTGACCAAAAAAACTGTTTTCAAGCCGCAGGAACACGAAGTTGATCTCCTCGGTGACAGGCGGCCTGATCTTTATCACCTCTCCTAGCGACCCACCTCCGCAGCGCTGACATTTTTGTAAAACCTTCAAAAAACGATGTATTATCAGTCATCAGCCTTCATCACTGCGGCAATGTACTTTCTGAATTTTTTCAGAATCTCCAAGGTCTCATTATCAAGTTCGTTCTCATTAAGATCACTCTCGAAACTCAAATAGAGTGAAAGGGGGTCAACAACCATCTGACGGGCAAAAAGGGTTGGCGGATAATGCCAGATTTCAAGATCGGCATCCTCACCGTCCATTTTCTCACCCGGATACCTGATCACATCAGCTGCTTCCAGAGCCTTTAACTCCGACTTGCCGATTGCGTAGACAGGATTGCCCTCCTTTAAGGCCTTTCCATAATGGCCAAGTGCAGAAAAACCTGCAATTGCCAGACCTTCATTTTCAGGTTTCATTATCTTAACACGCTGCTTCACGGGATTTCTGAGAAGCGGCAGGATCTTCTGCCAGACAACACCGCGATCCTCCTGAAAACGCAACACCCGCTTTCGTCCTTCAAACTCTATGCAACCAATTTCAGCTGCAAGATATTCATTAAAAACCCTGGTCAGGGTCATCTGAGAATATTTCAATTTAGAGGCAAGAAATGTCGGTATAAAACCGTCTCTACGCCAGTTGTATAAGGCAAAAAGCATGACCACCTGTGCAGCCGGAGTCAACCGTTTTACCACTGGCGTTCGTAAACGTTTAAGATGTTCTCGAAGATCAAAGCCAAGACTTGGAAGATACATCTGGTTGCCCGGAACAACAAAGGAGATTTTCAATTCGATTAAGCGCCTCTTATCATACCCCTGCAATGCCTCAACGATATAAACAACCTCTCCAGTCCACTGCTCACGAAGCAAGTCTATGCATTTTTTAATTGTCTTTGGTGTTTCATCCTGTCGCACCTTTTCCTGCATCACAAGCAGCAGTTCCTGACCAAATATTCTGCATTGGCTGAAAGTATAGCACTCTGCAAAATACATGGGCAGGCTTCTGACGGGAAGCCAGTCGGATGAGTGTACAATCAGATTTAAATTAGTGTGCAGATACTCCTCAAAACTCTCCAGCAGCTCCATATCGCTCCCACGAAATAACGTTTCTTTATTATCTTTAACGTCTTTATGGTTATTGATAATTATTGGGTTAGAAAACTGGTATTATTTAAAAATTTATCTTGAATCGCTGCTCATTGTCAACTGTTCAACAAAAAAAGATCGGCTTTTATCTGCAGGTGTTTACACTACTGTCCTCTATTTTCATTAAATGAAAATTAGACTAAATAAGTGTCAGGCAAGTCATGCGTTATTCAACGCAGGCAACATATCAATCGTCTAAAAATCGATCGTCACTTCGATGCGTTGATACAGTCGTACTCTTTCCTTCGGTCCAGCCGAATCGGGTTGCTTCGAATTTATCAAAATCGGCAACGTAGGGTTTTATATCAAGAACCGGTGTACCATTTAATACATCAACTCCACGGACGTACACCTTCCCATTTTCTACTCTGACAAGCTCCATCACCGACAAACCTATCGAATTCGGTCTCTTCGGCGACCTGGTTGCAAATACCCCGTGGAGTTTGTCATCAAGAAACGGCATTACCATCAATTTGTACCCTTTAGATTGATGGAGATAATTAAGAACAATGATGTGGGAAAAACCATCCAGATCAGTAAGACCTTCCTGAAATTCCGGCAGGATTTCTATTATTCCTTCAATATTTTTTGCCCCGGCAGGCTGTATGGGCATATTATCCAGCTTGGTAAAAGGCGTTTTGAAATACCCGATGGGTGTAAAGTTGATTTCCATAGAATGTCCCGGTAATAGAGGTCTTCTTCGTTCTGTTTTTCCGTTATCTCTCATTGTCATCCGGTTATAATTTTATTTTGTAGTACTTGCCACCCTTATCTCACGACAAGTGCAATCCCAGGTGGTGGATCAAAACACATAAAATGCATATTTTTATCAAAATACAACACGATAAGAAGAACAAATCTATAACGAAAGGGAAAGAGCACAGAAGACGACTCAGACCAAATCTGAAGCTATGCAGAAATAGACCTGACTCCTGTTTTGCGCTTTTTATTTCCGTTACATAGATACTATTTGCTGTTCATCAAAGACATCATCATAAGAAGCATCCCCCTATTTGAACTATTACTTTTCGTAATTACGATTATACCCAGATAAACTAAAGCAGTTTAAACGGTCCTTGTGATCACAAAACAATGTTCAGCTAAAGTTCTGTATATGTCTATTCTGTTTATATTCCTTGCGATTTTATCACTTGTTTTCTTTTATCCTAGTTATCGAATTATCCCGAGCTTCAATAAACGATGGCGTCCCCTCCTCTGGTTGCTTGTCTTTCTTTTATTCAGCATGCTTTTTACCCACCACATGATCCGGGGTTCTGGAAAATTCCCTCTGCTCAGCGACATAACCGGTGCACTCGGTTACATGTCCTTAGGACTGATGACCATTCTCTTCTGCTTTACCGCAGTTCGTGACCTCTTTTTACTCGTCTCCAATACCTTCAGATTAATAAAGAGCCCGGCAATCATGACAGAGCCGCTTAAAAATCCTGCCCGACGCGGTTTTATGGTGAAATTTTCCAATATGGCAATTCTTGGTCTCACAGGATCGTCCTCTGCTTACGGTTTTTTTGAGGCAGTAAAACAACCGGAGCTAATAAAACAGGAGATCGTAATTCCCAATCTCCATCCTGACCTTCGTGGAATTACTATCTTACAAATTACAGATCTCCATGTCGGGGCAACCATCAAAGAAGAGTTTATCAAAGAACTCGTTGCACGATGTAAGGAACTCAAACCAGATCTTATAGCCCTTACCGGCGACCTCGCCGACGGATCATCAGAAGCTCTTAAAAAAGATGTCCTTGCACTGGAAGAACTCACCCCACCGCTGGGCAAATACTTTGTTACAGGCAACCATGAATATTATTCAGACCTGAAAGGATGGATGGGCCTAATACAAGAATTAGGATTTGAGATTCTTCTTAATGAACACAGAATTATTAGCCGTAAAGCAGGCTCATTTACTTTGGCCGGAGTGACAGATTACCATGCAGGATCGATTTTTCCTTCACATAAAAGCTCCGTCAAAACAGCTCTTTTAAATAGTCAGGTTAATATTCCGAAAGTTCTCCTGGCTCATCAACCGAAAAGCATTTTTGAAGCCGCCGATGAGGGAGTTGATTTTCAAATTTCCGGCCACACCCATGGAGGCCAGTATTTCCCTGGCACCATCCTTGTGCGACTCGACCAGCCGTATGTAGCAGGCCGTTACGTCCACAAGAACACCCAGATTTATGTCAGCAGAGGATCAGGATATTGGGGGCCGCCCTTACGAATTGGTTCAAGATCTGAGATCACCTTGTTTACTCTAAGTTAGATCTCTGCAAATTACCTCAGAAACAAGATATCAAGCCCTTTCCATCGATAGACCGAAAAGCTGTGTTTGACAGTTTTGACGGTTATACAACGATCTTCTGATATGATTAATTAACATCCATAATACATGTTATTAACTATACTATTTTTAATTAACCTTATAACAAATATTATTATTCAGATAGTCTGGACACCTCTTATTTTTCATTGAGAATATTCACAGCCATAATTCATTTTTCGCGAAAAATTGCCCCGAAACTTCTCCTAAAATATAACATGATAATTAGCAGGATATTAATACGATAATACATATAATTAACTTATTATTTTTCAATTTGTGCTTATTGAGATAAAAATGCTGACAAAGAACATAAAAAACATGTAGATGACAATAGAGAACGTAGGAAATATGCTAAAACAAAATGACTCTGGAAAAAAAGCTTAAGACTGGTCGACAATGTCCAGGGTGAGAGGATCGGGAGATGAATTATAGAAAACTTCAAGAGCCTGTGTAAAGATTCCATCAGGCTCGACAATCGCAAAGAGGGTCATGGATGAACGAAATTTCATTGCATCAATAGATCCAAATAATTGCGAGGCATTAATAATTCCTGAATGGTGTAAAACAAGATCTGTACATTGGCGAAGCCGGTTTCCAAGCAACGGATGCTCAAGATATTCACGCGCTTCTTCCAGGGATGAAAGAGCAAAATGTTTTGCCATTGTACTGTGGCCGAGACCATCTATTTGGGGGAAGATATACCACATCCAGTGGGAAGATTTCCTGCCGCGTTCAAGCTCTTCAACAACCTGCTCATATGAATGCTGCTGTGCCTTTATAAAGCGGTTCAGGTCGTACATCTGTCCCTCCATGGAGAGAGTGTTTACTTCTCCCCGGTACTCTCAACAAAAACCAGCGTCTGTTGATCACCAAGCGAAAACCCTTCCTCAATTTTTCCTTTAACTCTCACTTTGGCCCCTACTGCCGGCAACGGCTGTTCAGTCACTACGGTAATCGAGCTTGCCGAGTCCTGCAAAATGAAATAGCGGACAACAAAAAGAGAAAACCTCTCAACGACGGTACCCGATATTGCAATTTCTTTATTCATGTATTCACGAGGATTCTCAACAACATTCCCGATCGATACAGAATACACCTTGGTCATATAGTACCAGCCGCCCACTCCAAGAATAATGGCCAGCAGTACTGCTATAATTCCATTTTTCATATTGTCCCTGTTTTGAATTCACTTATTTGAATAAACGATGCCATCTTACAGGGCAAAATGCAGAATGTTAAGTAAAATGATGGTACTCAGCTTCCAGGCCAATCTCACCAAGATCAAATCCATCTGCTACAGTAAAAATAACGGCTCAGAAGTCACCAACGTTTCAACCAAAACATTGAAAACCGATTAATGCCCTTTATAGCCCCTATGGTATGGCCTGAAGTCAGTTAAAATTCACCAGACATTTTAACCCGGCAGGAAGCTGTTTTTGCGGATTCGGCAGCTCGAGCCGAACAGCAAAGGTTGATGTTGCCGCATCAATGATCTGGTCCACGATGGCTACCTTTGCCGTATATTTTCCGGTTATCGGGTCCGTGACCTCCAGCTGCGCATCGCTGCCCTTTCTGATCATGCCGTAATATGCCGCAGGAACAACAACCTCTACAGAAAGAGGGTCTATCGAAGCTATTGTCAGAAAGGGATCTTCCCCGACATATTCGCCTGCAGCCCCGGTTCTCTCGACGACGACGCCGTCTATTGTGCTCTTGATTGTTCGCAGCGCCAACTGCTGCTCGGCTTCCGCCAGCTCCAGTTCGGCAAAACGTATTTCTGTTTCGATTTCATCCTTGTCGTGAATTGAAATGAGCTGCTTTTTAATCAGTGCCTCGTTTCTCAGGAGCTTTCGCTTGCCGAAATCGACATGAGCTTTCGCCAGATCCACGGCTGCCTGCTGCACGCCGGATTTCAGCGTGGCGATGACCTGACCGCGTTTAACCCATGTCCCCCTGTCAACCTTGACATCTTCCAGAATACCTGGAACCTGGCTGCTGAATTGCACGAGTTCGTTGGGTTCAATAATTCCCTCCAGAGGGGGAATCTCCGCTGCAGCGGAGAGGCTGGGACAGAGAAAAAGCAAATATATCAAAAGTGCCAACGCGTTTTTCATAATATATCCATGTGGTTAATAGCTATTCTAACTTGCCGGAAAAAGAGAGAAGATTTCCTTGCGCCTGATCCTGTTTAAACAATTCCTTCCGCATTTTTCCATGATAATTTTCAAGTCTCTTTTGCGCGGCATTGACCAGAAACCTGGCCAGAACAGCACCAGGACCCCGGTGAGGAGAGGATACCAGTCGCCCGATGCCGGCCAGAAATTTACCGGTTTTGCCGACAAACAGCATATCATCATAGGACAGCAGCGCCTCGTAACTGCCTGGATCACCCTGGCGCCCGGCCCTCCCAGCCAACTGTCTGTCGATGCGGCCTGCCTCATGCCGTTCTGAGGCGATGACATGGAGTCCGCCCAGCTCTGCAACCTTGTCAGCCAGCTTGATGTCTGTGCCCCTGCCAGCCATATTGGTGGCGATGGTCACCGCACCAGACCCCCCAGCCTGTCTGACAATCTCAGCTTCTTCAGCATCCTGTTTGGCATTCAGCACCTGATGTTCGATCCCCCTGGCCCTGATCAAGGTCGCAAGCTTCTCGGAATCCTTTACCGAGCGAGTTCCTACCAACACAGGCCTTCCCATGCTGTTCATCTGCATAATCCTGTCGGCAACTGCGGCCCATTTTTCCGTCTCGGTCCGAAAAATCATGTCGGGGAGGTTTTGCCTGCGCGAAGGTTTATTGGTGGGAATTTTGAGAGTACTCAAGCCATAGACATTCCACAGTTCACCGGCTACCTCCCGCGCTGTTCCGGTCATTCCTGCAAGATAGAGGTAGCGGCGGAAAAAGCGCTGATAGCTTATCTTCGCCAGGGTTTCCCTGCGACTCGTCAGATCGCAGTTTTCTTTTATCTCGATCATCTGATGCAGACCCTGCTCCCATGAGCGGCCGTCCATAACTCTGCCGGTAAACTCGTCAACGATCAGGACTTTGCCGTCTCGTACCAGATAATGTTCGTCCTTGCGAAACAGGTGCAGGGCCTGGAGTGCCTTGTAAACAGTAGACTCCCGGCGTACCATACCATTCCAGAGAGGCCCCAGACATGAAGCCTCCTCTTCAATTTCAGCCCGGCCCTTTGCAGTCAGATACACTTGCCTTTTCTGGCGGTCAATACGATAATCCCTGCCCTCGGTCAGACTGCTACCGATCACCAGGGCCTGTTGTAAAAAGCTCCTTTCTTCATCATCTCCAGAAGCTCCGGAGATGATGAGCGGAGTCCTTGCCTCATCAACAAGAATAGAGTCGGCCTCATCAATAACCGCGTAATAAAGCCCGCGGATAAGCAGCCGATGGCTCCGCTGAACCTTGCTGTGCAGTGATTCGGCACGCAGCAAGGTCGATTCCACGCGATCACCCAAGGTCAGGCGATCGCGCAGATAGTCAAACACCAGTTCCTTGTTGGTCACGTACGTGATATCGCAGCCATAGGCTGCCCTCTTCTCGGCTGGCTGGAGATTGTGGGTGACACAGCCGACCCGCAGCCCCAGTGCCTGGTAAAGCGGTTTCATGAGCTCTGCGTCGCGCGCGGTGAGATAATCGTTGACACTCACGACATGGACAGGAATTCTTGCCAAAGCTGCGGTGGCAACCGGCAGTGTGGCGGTCAGGGTTTTTCCCTCTCCGGTATCCATCTCGGCTATTTTCCCGTTTAACAGCGCTAAACCGCCAAAAAGCTGGCAAGGATAATGGTACATGCCGAGAACCCGGAAGCCGGTTTCCCGGATCAGGGCAAATGATGATGCGACAAGCTCCCTGGAAAAGCCTTTCTGCAAAAGATCGTGACGGAGCTGCTGTACCATATTGTCCAGTTCGGTCTGGGAGCAGTCCCGCAATTTTTGTGACTTTGCCTCTATCAGGGCAACAGTGGTCTGCAGCTCGGATCGACCGGTAAATATCCTGTTCAGGGCGCCTGAGCATCGCTTGCCGATAAGCTCCAGCCTGTTTTCAACCTGATCCGCCTGCTCCACTCGCTGATCATACAGGGTCGGAGGCAAGGCCGCGTCAAAGGGACGATTCATAACCTGGCGCATCAGAACGAGAACCGGCTGAGTAAAAGACGCCGGATATTTCTGTACCAGCGCAGAGACATCGGCTCGGGGGAATGGCTGAAACGCACATAAGCCCTTTCACCGATCAGCGGCTTCAGCTGTTCCCGGACATCAATTTCAAACTGGAACAGATGCTCCAGAACCATAGGCCGTTCCTTTTCCCGCGGGTCAAGACCGAAAGGCCCACCGCCTTCGGTACTCAAGGCAAGACTCGGCAACTCTCTACTGGCCGCAGGAATCTCTCTGATCACAGTGGCTTCAGAGACTGAAGAGAGACTGTCGGCCAATCGGACTTTAATTCCGAGCGTGTCACCGCGAACCTTATCGATGTCGGCCTGCGGCACGACAACTCTCAGGTAGAGTTTTGCCGGATCAAGAATATAGCCCAGCGATGTGCCCCGGCTGAAGTACCTGCCGGCTATATCATCCTGGCTGTCCAGGACAAAAACTCCGTCAGCCGGCGCAGTCAGCGTCTGTTCTGAGCGCCGCAGCCTGGCCTCGGCAAGCTCCGCCTCGATCTGGCTGAGCGCCTCTTTAAGGAGCAGAGCCTCGTTAAAATCCTTTTGCCGGTTGACCTCGTATTTAGCCTTGAACTCATCCAGCCTGGCAGCAATTATCTTGATTTTTGCATCCAGCTCTGCATTGGCAAACCGCAGCAAGGGTGTGCCGGCCGTAACATGCTCACCATTTTTCACAAAAATTTCGGCAACAAAGCCGGTTGAAGACGCATGCAGCCTTGCTTCCTCCGGAGCCCAGGTCACCCCCTCACAGATGGTCCTGGACGGCAGCGGTAAAAAAAATATCCCCCCCGCGACAAGGACGACCGGTAATATGACAACCAGCAGGAATCTTAGACGTTTTGCTTTCATCTGATGATTATGAACGACATATGTGATTAATCTGATCATCGGGAACAGAATCATACCGGATGCAGCCCAGATGGCTAGCAGCGACCCGATGAAAAAAAATTTACCCGCCACAAAAAGGATAATCCGTGCCGAAATAAAAATTCGATAAACAAATGATGCCATACCGTACAATATCAGCCACAAACTCTCTTCAACCGAACTGGACGGCGACTGCAGCCGGTCCATCGCCAGCAGATACCTTTGGCAGAGATAGCCGAGATAACGATTCGCTTTCTGGCCAAGATTGGGAATCTCCAGAAAATCCGAAACGACATAGTAGGCATCAAACCGCAGCAGGGGATTGCCGTTAAACAACAGGGTTGAAACTCCGGCAATGAGCATGACATTGAACGCAGCGACGCGAACCGGACCGGGTTCGACGTTCAACCAGACCAGCAAGGCCATGGATGCTATAAACATTTCTATTAAAATCCCGGCCGCACTGACCAGCATGCGCTGATATTTTGAAGCAAATGCCAGCGATGAAGAGGCCTCCACATAGGGCAGAGGAACGAATACCAGGAAAATCAGACCAAGCTCATGGACTTCCCCGCCCCATTTCTTCACCATGTAGGCATGTCCGAACTCATGCAGCACCTTTAAAAACGGATAAATGAGGGTGACCAGCAGAATGTTTTCCAGAGCCAGCACCTGGTCTGTGAAATTATTGGTAAGGTCAGCCCAGTGCATTACTGCGAGGACCACCGCCGTACCAACCAGTACCAGCCATGCCAGCAAGGCCTTAAGACCAAGGAATGGTGCCACAAAAGGCATCGTCGCCGACAGAAAGCGATCCGGGTCAAGCAATGGAACGCGCAGGAACATGGGTGAACGAACAGAGGCTAAAAGCCGGTTTCGCTTCCCGCTGATCTTGCGCTGCTGGATCTCCGCCATATCCGGCAGGGTTGAAGCCTGCAGCAGGTCTGCCCGGAACAGTTGCGCCAGCAAAGCGATAACCTCATCCTGGGTAGGCATATGGTCGCCAAGATTTCTGCACGCCTGCTCCCAGATAGCACCAAGGGTGCGCCTGCCGTCCATGAAACCGATGATCTGATATGCCTCCGGAGAAAAGCGATGGTGCCGACCGGTGAATCTATCCTGGAGAACATACCAGTCTTCACCGCGATAATTATGTTTGAAAATATGGACATGACTCCGCAATCGCGGTTTCAGCGGTGAGACACGGTACCAGGACCGGCTGAACAGAGATTCACTCATATTTCACCACGCTCCCGGCAGCTGCCTTTCGAAATAAAAGCCACATTCACCATCTGCACACCGTTTTCAGGGAAGCCAGGCCCAGAACTTCACCCGTGCCCATTCCAGGAAATCACGCGTCCAGATAGAGACAAGCCGGCGTTTATCTATCTCAATTTTAGCTACACCTTCCATTCCTGGCCTGAGTTTATCACTGAGTTCATTCAGCTCTGCTTCAACCCTGAAATAATTCCGGCCTTCATCAACCCGGGAGATCGGTGTCAGTTTTTTTACAACGAAAGCGAACTTCTCCTGGGGCAGAGAGGACAGGACCAGCATGCCTTTCTGATCCAGCTTGACATCAGCAATGCGGCGCTCATCAACTTTCAGAATAACCCTATAGGCATTAAGAGGCGTTATCTCGAAAAGAGTTTCTCCCTGCTCCACGCTGCTGCCAAGACGCTGGCTGAGATCGCCGCTGACCAGCAAGCCGGTAAACGGCGCAACAAGGCTGGTTTTCTGCAGTTTCGTATCCAGCAGATCGAGCTCCGCCCGAACCTGCTCAAGCTGGGAACGAACAATCAGCGACTGACTCCGGTCATGCTTGGCGACAGCTTCCTGGTACTCCTGTTCAAGCTGTTTTGACCTGGAAAACTTTGCCAGCTTTTCCAGCCGCAGATCACGATCGTCCAGTTTACAGAGCAGATCGCCCTTCTGCACCTTGTCCCCGGCAGCGACCGGCGCATCGTCGAGGTAGCCGTCAAACGGAACCACAATCGCTCTGCAAATGGCGCCCTCCAGTCTGGCATCGGAGGTCAGCCGGTAATCACCCTGGGTGCTGCAGAGCAGACCGATGAAGGCTGCCAGAGCCAGGGCCGCAATTTTCATCCCCAGATGTCTGGGACCAAGGAGCTGGGTCAATTGCTCAACAAAGCTATGCCATATGGCAACAGTCGGGTTCAGGTCGTTTTGGTATTTTGCCTCAAGAACCGGGCCGGCAAGATTAACCACAGCCCTGACAAATTCCATGTCTCGCTGGGTAAACGGATTGTTCGCGGCCCTTTCGCACGTCAGAGCACCGTAATAACGGTCCTTGTTAAAAAGCGGAAAGGTAGCGATAGAGGCCATGGCCTGCTGTCGGGAAAGAGCTTCATGTTCCCTGGTTATCAGCAGTTCATCGCCGGATTCGGGAAAAACGACCTCGGTTCGCTGCAGGATAGCCTCGTCCATGACCCGCTCGATCGCCCGGGTAAGATTCATCTTTGCACTGATTTCGGCACTATGAGAAACAGCTTCCAGACAAAGGGTCCGTCCGCGAAAATATCCGAAACTGACCCGCTCGCAGCCGACAGCAGCAGCCAGTTCAGTGACAAAAACCAGGGAGGCCCCTGTAAAAGAAGATTCCGTCAGGGTAGTACCAAGGAGATCAACAGCACTTTTCAGGCGCTGCAGCAGAGCCTGGTCGGCATCGAGCTGATTCCTGCGGACCAGCAGCTCAAGCCAGCTTATTCCCCACTGCAGCTGCTGCATCGCCTGTTCCAGCTCCAGCTGTGACAACGCTTGCAATTCAAGTGCGACAACCCCGTACAGACTATCATCGATAAGCACCGGATAGGCCGCACCATATAACCCATCTGTGCCTAATTCAACAAGCAGCCCAACCTGTTCATCGATGACTCTCTCAACTATATCAGAGAGACGTTCAGGTTCAGCCGTGCCCATACTCCAGGCAGCAACCGGGCTGTACCGCGCGTCATTGCGCTGAACAACCAGCAGCCCCTGTACGCTTATTGCAATAAGTTCGCACTGCAGTGCAAGCCAGCTTTGGAAATAATCTTCTTCACTTTCAGCGCCGATAAAATTCTGCCAGAGCTGGGGATCATTTTCCCGGAAATTCTGTTGGACTTCAGAGGTAGCGATATTCATTTTTCTCTATTGAACTCATCGTCTTGACCGGGCAGCTCCAATCGCTGCAAAACCCGTCATCAGACGCTAGAGAGTCGATCACCTTAAAATGGACTGTTCAAAAAACGACAGATATGGTCTCCGCCAAAATGACCGGAACACGAATGCATTTCGGTCATTTTTACAAAGGACAGATATTTATTCTGCTTTTTCCGGCAGATTCAATTCAAGTTTTCCGAAACGTTTCTCATACTCGGCCATTGTGCTGTTCAGAAGGATTGAAAGACGCTTTGCCGCGTAGGGATTCATCATAATTCTGTCTGACAGTTCGACGGTAAGCTCAGTCTGTCCCGCATGCCAATTCTGATTAGTCCCGAACAGCATGGTAACCTCTTCTCTGGTACTTGATACGTTGCAGACATTTGCATAGGTTGACCGCATTTTCGAACCATCCCAACGGATTTTGGTCTGTCCTGCTTCTGGTTTTCCTGCTTCTTGCTTTTCTTCTTTCTTCATCTCTTTTTTCTCACTCATACTCTTTCTCCTCTATTGAAACGTAGACGGACGCTGATATCACTCTTTGAAAACCGTCCGCTATCCATTATTAGAACATTCGAATGTTACAGCTTCCCGCTCAGCACAATGACCGTAGACGACCGGCACAGGGTCCTTTCCCCCTCTCTGCCAATTGAGTCGCCGACCCTGACTTTCTTTACGAAGGGCAGTGCCGTCCCAGCGCCAGCTTTTCTCTTTTGACTGCAGCAGGGTGGCCATATCCTCCTCCTTCAGACGCCTGTCGGACCGTGATTTTCTGCCGGCCCCGGTTGACCAGCCGACAAGACCAGCCGCCATTGCCTCCAGCCGGATAGCACCATCATCCTTCTTCAGATTCTGTGACTGACTGCGCTCCTGCTTTGATCCTCCGTTCTGTACGGGCTGTCGGGTATTCGGCATCACAATTACCGACGAACCGGCACCATCAGCTTTTCCCGATGATGCCGGGGAAACCTGGTCATCATGCGGAATGTCCGCAACCGTCGCATAATATCCGAGCAGGCTTTTTCCCTTCATGATATTGGCACCGCCATGGGATATCCGGTCAAAATAGCTGCTCATCCCCCAATCTCTGGCAACCTGTTCCGAACTCAGCTGTTTAAAGCCGCCTCGCAGGACATCCCCCACTCCGTCATTATCCGTCAGATAGACACTGCCAAGGGATGATGGATAGAAAGAAAACAGGTCATAATAGAACGGTTCAAGCTGGCCGAGACCGGCAAAAATCAGTTCGGCAAAATTTCCGTCTATGATGATGACCTTGCCGTAATCGCCAAAGATAACGTCTTCTGACCAGTCACCGTAAAAAGTATCGTAACCATGTCCGCCGAACATGACATCAAGGCCGCTGCCGCCATCCAGCACATCATCACCGCCAGAGAAAAATCCGGTGGTTTCCGCAATCAACGTACTTGAATCCAGGTAATAGATTCGCCCGAAGTCCCCTATCATGATGTCATTGCCGGAAGATCCGTACAACCGGTCGGCACCGCCGCCGCCAAGCAGGTAGTCGTTATCGCTGCCGCCGTCGATGACGTCATTGCCGCCGCCGCTGTCAACACCGGTTTCCACGCTCCTGAAGCTCGTGCCGCTATATGTGACAGTTCCCGTATCGCCGACGAGCACATCGCTGCCGGCCCCACCATTAAGTGTATCACTGCCATTGCCGCCGAGGATCACGTCGCTGCCGCCGCTGCCGGTAATCCGGTCGGCACCGGAACCTGAACTGTCAGCGACAGCCGAAGTCGGACGACCGCCGGACAGCAAGACAACGCCGGTATCACCAAGCATAAGATTATCGCCGCCGGCGGCGGTCATTGTATCCGAGCCGGCACCGCCCAGCATGATATCACTGCCGGCACCGCCATTCAGCACATCGTTACCGCTGCCGCCGGTGGTCTCGATATTTGAGGCCGAGGCGCCCGAGACAGTAAGCGAACCGTCATCACCAAGGAGTATATCATTACCACCGTTGCCATTGATCGTATCAGAGCCGCCGCCGCCAATGAGAATATCGGCACCATTCTCACCGGTGATCTGGTCATCGCCGGAAGCGCCGCTGCCCGACACGATAGACGACACTCCTGACCCGGAAAAGGTCAGCTCGCCTGTATCTCCAAGCACAACATTATTCCCGGCTCCAGCACCGATCACGTCAGATCCTGCACCGCCGAGGATCACGTCGTTACCGCCGCCGCTGGTAATCCGATCATCGCCGGTACCTGAACTGTCAGCGACAACGAAAGCCGGCTGGCCGCCGGACAACGTGACAACACCGGTATCACCAAGCACCAGATTATTGCCGCCGCCAGCGTTCATTGTATCCGACCCGGCACCGCCAATAAGAATGTCGGCACCAGTACCGCTGATAATCTGATCGTTACCGCCTGTACCACTGTCCGCCACAATAGACGACAACCCTGTCCCTGAAAAGGTCAGCTCGCCTGTATCACCAAGGACAACGTTATTACCGGCTCCAGCACTAATACTGTCGGAACCGCCGCCACCAAGGATAACGTCAGAACCGCTGCCGCTGGTGATTTGATCATTTCCTGTTCCTGTACTGTCAGCAACAACAGAGGTCGGCTGACCTCCGGTGAACGAGGCAGCACCGGTATCACCTAAGACAACATTATTGCCGGCTCCGGCATCTATAACGTCAGAGCCGCCGCCACCAAGGATTACGTCAGAACCGCTGCCGCTGGTGATTTGATCATTTCCTGTTCCTGTACTGTCAGCAACAACAGAGGTCAGCTGACCTCCGGTGAACGAGGCAGCACCGGTATCACCTAAGACAACATTATTTCCGGCTCCGGCATCTATAACGTCAGAGCCACCGCCACCAAGGATTACATCACTACCGCTGCCGCCGTCAATTGTGTCATCATCACCATCCTGGTCATTGGTGGTTCGTACAGCTGTAACTGCACCCGTTTCAGTGATTCTCTGAATGCCGGGCTGCTGTTCTATCTCGCCAAAATCGCCAAGGATGATATCATCGCCTTCACCGCCGTCTATCGAGTCTTGACCGGCTGTAAGAGGATCACGGGTCTCCGGGTTATCGGTTGCCGCCGGTTCATTGACCACAGTCAGGATCTGGCCGGCGAGGTCGAACCTTGTAGAAACATCGACATTGAAACCGCTGTCGCCATAAATGTGGTCGTCGCCGCCGAGGCCGTAAATCTCATCGTTGCCGGAGCCGCCGGCCAACTGGTCGCCGACCTGGCTGCCGTAAATAATGTCATCACCTATTCCGCCGTAGATTGTGACAGAAGAAAGCGAACCGCTGGCATCGATAACATCGTTGCCGGGATTGTTGTACTCGTACGCGTTTCCGGTCAGAACTGTTGCCGCCGAAGCTATATCTGCATATCTGGTGCCATCCTGGGAAGTGTCGCCGAAAAGAATCAGCACACCGCTGTCTTCGCCGATATTTGCAACAAGATGATCACTGCCGCCACCGCCATGAACAGTGGTGATTGTCTCGGCCAGCGTACTGTCGATGACAAAATTATCATCACCCTTCCCAAGCATCACCTCGATGTTTTCAAAACCGGCATAGCTTATACCGCCGGCATAGGTGACATAATCCGGAGCAGCGTCAGTTCCCCTGTTCAAGGTAAGGCTGCTGCCCATACCAAGTCCTGAAATATTATTTTCAGTCATGACACCGGAATCATCGCTCACCGAGCCATCATTAAAGACGTTCAGCGTATCTGTCTGAATTGACTCGTCGATGGTGATGTCGACACTTGTCAGATCATCATCATGCTCCGTCGGCAGCATCACAGCTTCGGTCAGCGTTCTGTCCGTACTTGCTGAAACCCCGCCCTCAAGAATGAGAGGGCCTTTTATCTGATCAACCGTGTGCGCCTGCATGCTGAAGGACTGAACGATAGATCCGGTAGTGGTCGTCGATGAATTTGCATCAACCTGAACCACAACAGGAATATCCCAGTCCGCATCCGAAAAGGTCACCGTCTGGGTGGCACTGTCAAATCGCGAATCAATGCTCGACAGCAGAGTCTGGCCATCCGTCATCATATTTACGGTAACCGTGGTTCCTGCTGCCGGGGCTTTCTGCAGCGAGACCTCAAAGGTGTCGCTTGTCGCATCGTCCACGTAGGTGGAACCGCCAGTCTGGGTAATAAGTACCCCGCCGCTGTCATTGTCTTTGACAATCACTTCCACCGCTTCTGGCGCGCTGTTATTAAACTCTGAGCCGGAATCACTGCTGCTCACCGTAAAACTGATCGACTCCCGGCTTGTGTTCTCAACGGTATTATCATCAACAGCCGTAACTGTGACAACCCGCGGTGTATTCCAGTTGGAGCTGTCAAACGTCACAACATCTGTATCAAGGCTTATCTGCGAACCATAGTTCAGGCTGACCGTAACCGTCTCCCCTGCAGCCGGAGCCTCGTTCAAGACAAGACTGACAGATGTCGCGGCTCCTTCCAGTACAGTCATGCCCCCGGCAGCTTCAGTAACGATGACATCGGCCTTGTCATTGTCATAAACCGTGACCTCAACATTTTTCACAGAAAGATCGGCAATACTGTCGAGCTCCTTCTGCTGTTCAGCTGTTACCAAGGATGGGTCTTTGGCCTCGACGATAATCGAGTGGCTGATCAAGGCTGTCTGTACACCTTCCTTCGCTGTGTCAGAGGCCGCCTTGACGTAAATTGTCCGTGCATTGGACCAATTATCATAACTCTCTGAATCGAAGCGAAGTACCAGAGCTTCACTGAAGTTGACTCCATCAGCCGACACCAGAACAGTACCGGCAGTTGCATCCAGTGCCGTCACTTCACTTGTCGACCGTGCTGCTGAAACCGTAATATAAGCAAAAGAAGCAGCCGCCGGCATGACCGTATCAAGCGTCAGGGTGTATGCGGCTACGGAAGAATTGTCATCCTCTATTACGCTGAGCTCTCCGCTCTGCGTTACGACGACCTCTCCCGCCGTGTTGTCGCCTACATTCAGCTGCAGGCCGTCAACATAAACTCCATCGTATTGAGGATCATCGCTTGTCACAGAATAATTGATATAGCCGCTGCTGCCGGATGCTGTCGTAGAATAGATTGTCGAAGTGACATTCCCGCCCACGTTGAACGTATCACTCCCCAGACCACCGATAATGTAGGTAGCCATATCGGCCGAAGTTGAGAGGATGAAGAACTCATCGTCGCCCTCAAGCCCGTCGAGTTCCGCCAGTTCAACATTTTCAAAACCGATGTTCAGCCCGGCGCCGTAAATGCCGTTCTCGGTAATGACAAAAGCATCATCTTCAGCAGTTCCCAATGCAACCACTTTGTCAGCGCCGCTGCCGCCATCGATAGCCAGGGGAGCATTGATCGAATAATAGATGGTATCGTCGCCGGAGCCGCCGAACAATTCGGTCTTTCCACCACCGACAATTTCGGAACCGTCTTTTTCAAGAAAGGAGCGTACGGCAAATTCGTCATTGCCGTCTTCGCCATACATTTTCAACAGCCCCTTGTTGCTGTAAACCGAGAACCGATCGTCACCGGAACCTCCGTAGATAACCATCGACTGACTGGTGCCGATGGAGAGGAAGCCAAGCGTTGTCTCCCTGGTTTCTATCTCATCACCAGCAGCCACATTCGGGGCTATTCGATCGAGGGCATATAGCTGCCCGATCTGGAAGGTATCATTGCCGGCACCGCCGTCGAGGGTGGTAAGGCAGCTGTTGTCGTCGCTGTAAAAATAATCATCACCATCCAGCCCGTTAATCCGCAGGCGGGCGTTGATATTCTGGTCGTAATTGATACGCTCTGCCTGGGTGAAATTGCCATCTGTATCAGGCGTGTTGAGATAGGCGACGAAATTTTTGCGCAGCAGGAAGGTATCGCTGTCGGCCGTTCCGTTTATGGTCAGGTGATCAGTTCCATCATCCGCAGTTCCTGTGTCACTGACATTGATGGCATAACTGCTCGAACCAGCTACATTTATCGTGTATTCGTCGGTGCCGCCTTCTCCGTCAAGGGTGAGGCTGTCAGTTCGGGAATGGAGCCCTGTAACCGTTATAATGTCGTTTCCAGAACCACCGTAAACTTTGGCGTCACCGGTAAATATGTCCGGACTGTCAATGAGAACGGTGTCATTGCCATCACCGGAAGAGATGGAGATTAAGCCCGAAGCCGTTACTGCACTGCCCGTGTCGAGCACAATCGTATCATCCTCATCACCGGATAAGATGGAAATTGACCCAACAGCCGTTACTGCGCTGCCTGTATCAAATACAATCGAATCATTGCCGCCATTCGAAGAGATGGATATTGAGTCCGAAGCTGTTATTGCACTACCCGTATCAATGACAATCTGGTCGTCGTCACTGCCGCCGTAAATTTCTATCCGTTGAGCAGACACTTCACCACTGATGGTAATGATACTGCCTTCGTCCGGATCGCTGTCACCTGCATCACCACTTATAATAACATTCCCGGTATCAGAAACGATGCGGGCGCCATTCTCGATAGTCAGGTTATCGCCACCGTTGAGGTAAACGCTGCCTCCGGTGGACTCAAGGGTGATACCTGTCTTGATGACCAGATCGTCGCCAGTACCGCTGTCGGAAGCTGTCATGGTAATATCACCCGCAGCGGTCACACTCTTGTCAACAGTCAGCGGACTGTGGGTAATCGTGGTAATTGATCCACCCGCACTAATGCCAAGAGGGTTCTCATTGACTACTCCTCCGACGATCATGGCGCCGTCGTTATCGATCCAGGTTGAACCTGCCGTGGATTGGCCTTCCAGATTGGCGACTTCCGTACAGATTGAATTGCCTGCCTCACCAATATCCTGCGCAGCAAAGAGATAGGTCTTTCCGGAAAGGATGTTGGCCCCGCTGGTCCTGCCGTTTTTAATCGAACCGTTCGGCGCAGCGATAAAGGCGGTATACATGCTGCTGTATCCGCCGGTTGAAACGGTGTTGAGATAAAGGTCTCCGACCGTTTCGATGAGATAGGTGTTCAAGTATGATTCAGCGGTGAGCGTTCCTGATCCGCCCATGCGGCTGTCAATATCCAGGTCGTTACCGGAGTTGCCTATACCGCCGTATCTGGCCCACAGCGTGATGCTGTTGCCGAAGATATCAGTTTCCGGCCTGCTCGTAAGACCGCTTGCGTCATCAACAAAATCTACAATCGACTGATGGGCCACCAGGTTAACATCACCGTTAACAGAGGTGATGGAATCCACGTTCATGTCATTGTATGTTTCCGTCAGCCAGATGGAACCCTGAGCCGTCGCTTTCAGCGAACCGGTCATCGCCGTGTCGACCTCGAGATAATCGGCCGGAGAACCATCCTCGCCAATTGTGCCGCCGGCGTTCAGTACAATAGAGACAGCCTTGACCTTGGTAAAGTCATTACCCAGCGCATCAACGATATTGCCGCCAGCGGTAAGGCTTGCGATACCCTGCTTTGAATAAATAGACTCAACATACATATTGTCCTGCTCAGTCAGGTAAACTGACTCCGTTGCACGGGCAGTTATGGTACCATTGCCCCAGAGATCTGTGATAAGCGCTTTGTCTGCAGTTCCGATGCCGCCGTCACCGGCCTCAAGCAGCAGGTTCCCCCCGCTGATATTGACCACACCGTCAGCAGCGCCATTACTGATTCCGGCGCCGACCTTGATTCGGATATCGCCGGGATCAGACTCCGACCCTGCGACAATAGTATTGATCTGGAGCAGCCGTTCAAGGCCATTTACCGGCGCAGAACCAAGATATATATCGTCTTCAGCCGTAATGGTCACAAGACCACTGGTGTTGACATTGACGTCATCCCTGTTTTCAATGAGGATGGACTTTGCCGTCTCTGAAGTCGGATCGAGCACGATGCCCGCTACCTGCACGGATTTACCGGCCTCGGCGACAAGTCCCGAGTCCCCGGTGCTCAAGGTTATCTGATTGCCGTTGACAGCATCAATGGTGTAATAGCTCAACCCTTCCGTCTCATTGGCGGTATTACCCCGGACAATTATATTCATGCCCGCGCTAAAACCGGTCCAGTCACTCAAGTCAAGCCGCGTCAGCGTCCAGACTGAATTTACATCATCAAAGGTGAAAGTAACTGTCGCGTCCACCAGATCAGTCGAGAGGTAGGAGACGTCGGCCCGTTCAGCGGCCGCCATGGCAACCCTCTCATCATCGGTAAAATAATGTCCATCGAGAACAATCTGGGTCGGCGCCGAGGTATCGCCAATGGCCCCGCCTACGGTAAGATTCAGATCATTGGCGACGATATTTGCATTCTCTATGGTGACCTGTGTATCAGTCACAGACTTCAGGAGTCCGCCGCCGATGAGATTCGCCAGCTCCGTCTCCGTCCATACCTTGATGGATGAGGTAAGCGCGGTGTTCTCACTTGTCGTAAGGACGTATGTGAAGCTTGCATCAAAACTGGTGGGCATTGCCAAGCCCATTTCGGCGAAATATGTTTCGAACTGGGTATTCAGCGTGTGATATTCGGCCGTCCGTTTATTTTCAAGAGTTTCGATCGCGGCATCATCATATCCAAGGCTTGTCCGGTAATAGTCCTCTTCAGCCAGGCTCAGGGTTACCTGAAAACTGCTGTCATACACAGACGGATCTGCCTGCTGACTGCGGTAGATCCAATAGCTGCGGTATTCACGCTCCTTGGCTGCCTCGTATGCGCTGATGGTGTCGTTGAGTTTATCCGCAGCATCTGAACCAACAAGCTGCAGATCTGCCCAAACGCCTGCTTTCAGTTCCTCGTAGGTCCGGTCATCGCGAATCCGATAATCGTTCGCATCAAGAAGGTCGCCATTGACAACATCGATATAGACATCGCCGGTAGTGACAATCTGATCGACACGCAGATCACCATCCGCCTCTTGCAGATAGACGTCGCCGGTGGCCGATACTGAAACACTTGTGGTTGGATTGGCCGCCTCCGAAGCTGAAGCATTAAATCCGGAGTCAATAATCAGATAGGGAGCATTTGCGGTAATGCCGTTGCCGATACCGCCGCTCTCTGCTGTCAGGGAGATCGACGCACCACTGATGGTGCCGCTGTGAAAAGTTGTTGCCGTATCCTGGGCAACGAGAATTCCCCCGTCTGCCGAGAGGACAACATCTCCGTCTTTTGCCGTAACAGAGTTAAGGTAAAGATCACCGCTTACTTCAGTGATAACCACGTCACCACTTTCCGATACGGCATACAGACCTTCGCTTCCGTCCCAATTGCCATCCGGGTCCGAAAGGTTGGTCGCAACAGCCCGCTGCGTAGTGCCGATATTCTCATCGGCCTCCAGGCTGATGGATTTTCCAGCCAGATAGGCCTCTTCACCAACCGACTCGATTGCCCCGGTCGAATCAATGGTAATATCGCCTGAAGCCGTAATGATCGCACCGCCAAGAATAACATCCCCGCCGCCCGTCGAATTGATGGTGACACTGCCGACCTCCTCACCGATGAAAGTAATAGCAATCGGTTGGTGGGCGTTCAAGGTATGGGTATAGTAATATTCCCAGCCCTTGACCTGCTTGTATTTCGCCTCATACACATGACTGCCGTACCAGGTCCAGTAGTCGTTGTGCCAATAGCGGATGATATTTTCGGATGTAACTTCAGCAGAAGAGGTAGCGTAGGTGTAAGAGATATCGGCATTACCGGAAGTATCGAAATAGTAATAAGGGCCGGTTCCGGCATAGGTCGGCGGCGACGCAACAACTTCATAATCCCATTGAAAATCATCCTCTTGGAAGACATCCGGGATGATCCCGCCCCAGCTGCCGCTCTTGATATACTTATAAGAAGTTATCTGTGCGGTCACAACGGTCGTCCAGCCGTAACGAAGCTGTTCGTTTGGCTGGTAGGTAAAGCTGTCGCCGCTCAGCAAGGTTGATGTCCCCGTATAATCCGGGTCACTTGAGCCGTTGGTCGTCAGCATAATGCCGTTCTCTGTCCATTGATACAGGGAGGTATAGGAATCCGCGGTGTCCGCATCAAGATCCGTGGTATCCTGAGGTGTTCCATTCGCCTTATCGACAATAAGCAGTGTACCCTGGCCGCGCTGGGAGATATCAAGTTCATTGACCAGAACATCATATGATGTCTCGTTGTTGATGGTCACCGCCGCATATTCGCCCAGCACCCTGATCTCACCGCTGCCGGTATTAAGAATATTGCCATATAGTTCGATATAACCGCCGCTTGTGCGAAGCTCGCTCACCTCAAACTGGTTGGTAGCCGTATTGAAATAGATATCGAAGCCCACGGTATTCGCAGATACCTGCTCGAGATAGATTTTCCCGGACTCACCGGCGGCAATTTCTGCCATGGCTTCTTTAACGGCAGCATCATTGATGGTCACGGTATAAGAATCCCGGCCGCTCTGCATGATGCCGTTGATATTGATATATTCCGCCTCGATATGAATCCGGTCTCCGTACATCGAATACGGCTGCGTTCCACTGTCGCTGACTACAGCCGCAACAGCAGCAGTACTAGCCCCAGTGACACCGGCTGCAGTTGCCGACCCGGCGCCGTAGGTGCTGGTCGTGCCGCCTGTCACATCGCCAAGCTGGTCGGCCGGCTCACCGCTGACGGTATAATTTGTCAAACCGGTGATGTAGACATCGCCGCCGGCAATGACAGTAATGTCTTCTGCCCTCACCGTTCCTTCAAACCGGATATCCCCGCTTCCGCTGGAATAGTTGCTGAAGGTTACCGAACCGCTGTCGTTGTAAATTCCCTCTCCCCCGTCATCCGTTCCGAGCACCGTAATGTCAGGCCAAGAATAGCTGCCGCCGAGGGGATTAGTGTCGGCAGCAACATTGCAGGTATTCTTGACTGTTATTGTGGGAACCGTTGCCGTAGTAGAAGAACCTGCAACCTGCGACATATCAAATCCGACAGCTCCGGCAGCCACGGTATCATCGACCCCGGCAAAGCTCTGGGCATTGTCAAGACCTGCGTTAACGCTATTTGCATCCGTTATATCCCCTAACTCATCGACAAGATTGCCGTTAAAATAGACTCCACCATTAACATCAGGGATAGTGATGCCCATCAGCTCCAGATATGCCGGAGTATTATTGATGATCTCGACACTGGCATCATTGGGCGCGATAAAATCACCAGTGCCTTCGAGCACATCCGAGCGCACATCGATAACACCGGCCTGAGCCCAGATCGGGCCTACCGTAATGGTGAGCAC
>QKIH01000086.1 GCA_003249645.1 Desulfobulbaceae bacterium
GATGCGGGAAAACAACTCTTTTGCGGCTTATTGCCGGTTTTGAACAGGTGGACAGCGGCTGTATCCTTCTTGATGGAAAGGATATCTGCAGCCAGCCTCCAGAAAAGCGTCAGGTCAACACTGTTTTTCAGAGCTATGCCCTGTTTCCGCATATGAATGTGTATGAAAATATCGCATTCGGACTGCGGGTTAAAAAGGTCGGTTCCCAGGAAATAGACCGGGCTGTCATGCAGGCGCTTGAGCAGGTCAGGTTAGCGTCATTTGCAAAAAGAAAAATATCACAATTATCAGGCGGCCAGCAGCAGCGGGTTGCCATTGCAAGGGCTATCGTCAACAAACCACGGGTTCTGCTGCTTGACGAGCCTCTTTCAGCCCTTGATGCACGTCTTCGAAAAGAAATGCAGCTTGAGCTGAAAAAACTTCAGCGTGAGCTTGGTATTACCACCATTCTGGTTACCCATGAGCAGGATGAGGCTTTGAGTTTATCCGACCGCGTCGTGGTCATGGATGTTGGCAGGAGTGTTCAGGTCGGACCTCCGAGAGAAATCTATGAAGAGCCGAAAAATCTTTATGTCGCACGGTTTATCGGTGATATTAATCTTCTGCCCGGAGTCATTGAAAAAAAGGTCGGGGACAAGACGAATATAGTCAATGTGATGGGTGAGCGTGTTGAGCTTGAAATCCCTTCAGCTCTTGCTCAAGGAGATAAAATCCAGGTATTGCTGCGGCCAGAAGATCTCAGGCTTAGCGGCGATATTCAGCCGGGTATGCCCATATTTTCAGGCACCATTGAAGAACGGTCCTATCGTGGAGCAACCCTCGATACAACCATCAAGCTTGATTCAGGGCCGACTGTCAGAGCCTGCGAATTCTTTGATGAAGACGATCCTGATTTTGATTATTCCATCGGCGAAAAAGTAAACGTAAGCTGGGTTCATGGCTGGGAGGTGTTGTTGGCCGATGAGGATTAATTACCGTAACACCACCATTAGTCTTGTTGTGGGATGGATGGCTGTTTTCAGCGGTATTCCTCTTCTTCTCCTTCTTGGTGTAAGTTTTCTGCAGCCTGACCAGCAACGGTATTTTCTGTTTAATTTCAGTTTGACCGCGTATCAGGATCTGCTTGATCCGGGATATTTTCAGGTCTTTCTGCGATCGATGTACTATGCGGCGACGACAACCTGCATCTGCCTTGTTGTCGGGTATCCTTTTGCCTGGTTTACTTCCAGAATTGCTAAAAAATACCGGATTGTGGTGCTGGTGCTTCTGATGATACCCTTCTGGACCAATTCGCTGATCAGGACCTATGCTGTTCGCCTGCTCCTTGGCACGAAAGGGTTGGTTAACAATACACTGCTTGCACTGGGGCTGATCGATGCGCCGATCCGTATGATGTATACTGATTTTGCGGTGGTGCTCGGTCTGGTCTATCTCATGCTGCCCTTTATGATTCTGCCGCTGTACGCCAATATGGAGAAGTTTGATCATCGTCTGGTGGAGGCCGCTCGCGATCTGGGTTCAACCGGTCTGACAACGTTTAGAAAAATCATTTTTCCACTCACCCTGCCGGGTATTCTGGCCGGCTGTATTATGGTATTTGTTCCTGCGATGGGTTTGTTTTACGTTGCTTTTCTTCTGGGCGGAGCGAAAAAGAACCTAATAGGCAATCTTATACAACAGAAGTTTCTGATCAGCCAGAACTGGCCGCTGGGCGCTGCCATGAGTGTGGTGCTCATTGTGATGATGATCCTGATGCTTGGCTGCTACGGCCTTATTTTAAAGCGTTTTAGTACAGCGGGGCGGGGATGATGAAAAGATTTCAGGGTCTCTATTACGCTTTTGTCTATTTCTTTTTATATCTGCCGATTGTTGTCCTGGTCGTCAATGCAGTGAACAGCAACCGCTACGGGTTGAAATGGGACGGCTTTACCTTGAAGTGGTTTTCGGCCATGCTGCAGAATGACGGGCTTATGGAGGCGGCCGGGAACTCTATGCTTATTGCCGTGAGCAGTGCCACTCTGGTGACAGCTTTGGGCGGCATCAGTGCGGTTGTGCTCTACCTGTACCGATTCAGGGGACGCAAGATAATTTCCGGATTATTGATGATCATGATGATGATACCTGATATTATTCTTGCAATAGCTATGCTGGTCCTGTTTATCCTCATGGGGGTGCCGCTTGGCTTCTGGTCTTTGCTGCTGGCTCATATCACCTTTTGTCTGCCTTTTTCAGTTGTAACGGTCATGTCCCGTCTTCAGGGGCTTGATCCTTCTCTTCTCGACGCAGCAAGAGACTTAGGTGCTTCGGAATCACAAACCATGAAGAGGGTGGTCTTTCCTCTTTTACGGCCGGCACTGTTTGGCAGCTGGCTGCTCTGTTTCACTTTGTCGGTGGACGATGTTATCGTCAGCTCATTTGTTACCGGGCCGTCTTTTGATGTTCTGCCGTTGAAAATTTTTTCGATGGTAAAAGTTGGAGTTAAACCAGAGGTTAATGCTCTTGCAGCAGTATTTATACTCGGATCAATCCTGTTGGTTATTTTAAGTCAATTTTTAACAAAGGAGCAGCAAAAATGAAAAAATTGTGGATGGCAGGCCTCTTCACATGGCTGGTGTTTCTTCTGCCGGTATGCGGTTTTTCGTCGGATAAGGTCTATGTCTATAACTGGACGGAATATATTCCTGATTCGGTTATACAGCAATTTACCGAGGAGACCGGTATCAAGGTTATCTACACCACTTATGACAGCAATGAGACGATGTATGCAAAGCTGAAACTCATTGAAGGTGATGGTTATGATCTGGTATTTCCTTCAACATATTTTGTCGCCAGAATGAAAAATGAAGGAATGCTGCAGCCGTTGAACTATAACCTGCTCCCAAATGCTTCCGCCCTGGATAAGCATCTGCTCAACAAGGCATATGACCCTGAAAATAAATACTCCGTTCCGTATATGTGGGGGTCTACCGGCATTGCAGTTAACACCGATGTAATAAGCCCTGACAAGGTAACGTCCTGGAAGGATTTATGGAATCCTGAGTTTAAAGGGCAGCTTCTGCTTCAGGATGACATGCGCGAGGTTTTTCATATGGCGCTTCGTATCCTGGGTTACAGCAGCAACAGCCGTAACCCGGAAGAGATTAAAGACGCCTATCTTCTGCTGCAGAAGCTGATGCCTAATGTTCTGTTATTCAACAGCGATTCACCAAGACTTCCATATATGGCCGGTGAGGTGAATGTGGGCATGATCTGGAATGGTGAAGCGTGGATGGCACAGGAAGAAAACGATAATATTGTCTATATCTACCCGAAAGAAGGAGCAAACTTCTGGGTTGACAGCTTTGTCATTCCTGCCCAGGCGAAAAACGTTGAAAATGCTCATGCTTTTATCAATTTCATGCTGCGTCCTGATATTGCCAAGATCTGTGTTGAAGAAAACGGCTATGCAACTCCTGTGACAACTGCTTTACCTCTCCTAGATGAAGAAGTTCGGGAGAGCAAGACCGTCTTTCCTGACGGTGCCACCATTGATGCCGGTGAGTTCCAGACCGATGTCGGGGAGGCCCTGGAAATTTATCAGGGCTACTGGGAGAAGCTTCGTTCCGGTTTATAATTTTATTTCTGTTTGATTAAGAGAGGGGCGTTAATACGCCCTCTTTCTTTTGAGTTGTACCGCTCTCTGTTATCTTAAAAAATAACATTTTAGTCACGCCTTTTACACAATTGTTAAAAAACGTGATGTCTGTAAAATGCTCTGGTTTGCCAGGAAATACCTATCACGTTGACTTTGTATGGTTCTTACAAAAGTGAGGCGATCTGATTGAAAACAGGTATGGTATATGCAAAACCGCATGCGGTAATTTACCTCTGTCCCATGGCGTCAGCGGGTCTGAGAGTTTGGCAGGACCTGAATGTGTATCCCTGTTTTGGGTTAAATTCAGCTTGAATAGTCAAAACCTTTCGGCTAGTGTGACAAAATTGCCATTGTATCGGGATGGCGGGGTGATAATTATGTGACAAGGTTAAGGTAATTGAGAGAGTGCCGAATCCTTAAACAGTATGGGTGATAACCGGAAGAGCTCCGGCATATTGCGCATAACAGCATGATGAACTTTAAAGGAGGAATCCATGAAGAAAAGACTGTTAACTGCTTTGATTTCCTGTTCTGCAATTGTTCTTGCAGGAACAGCGATGGCAGCTGATACCATCAAAATTGGTTTTAATATCCCTATGACCGGTGATATTCCAAAAGTTGGTGAAGCGTCAAAATTTTCTGCTGAAATGTTGAAAGAAGATATCAACGGCGCTGGCGGCCTTGAAGTTGGCGGCAAGAAATATATGCTTGAGTTTATCTATGAAGATAACGAAGCAAAAGCAGAATCTGCAGTAACCACTGCTCTGAAGCTGATCGAAAAGGATGAGGTTCTGGCAATGATCGGACCAAACTCCAGTAAACAGGCGGTGCCAGCTGGACAGGTAGCTAATGATAATGAAACCGTTATGGTTACTCCATGGTCCACCAACCCTGACACTACCCTTGATCGTCCATGGGTTTTCCGTGCTGCTTTCCTTGATCCTTTCCAGGGTCCTGTTGCTGTAAACTTTGCTGTTAAGACTTTTAATGCAAAGACCAGTGCTGTTCTCTATGACCTTGAGAACGACTACTCTAAAGGTCTTGCTGAGATTTTCAAAAATGTGTTTGAAGAAAAAATGGGCGCAGGCTCCGTCGTTGCTTTTGAATCCCACGGAACCAAAGATCAGGACTTCTCTGCTCAGCTGACCAAGATTGTTGCTGCAAATCCTGACTTCATCTTTCTTCCTGATAACTACAATCAGGTTGCTCTTATAGTTAAGCAGGCTCATCAGCAGGGTTTCAAAGGCCAGTTCATGGGTTCTGATGCCTGGGGTTCTTCCGAGCTGATGACTCTTTGTGGTGATGACTGTAAAGGTCTCTATTTCTCAACCCACTATGCGGCAGCTGGTGCAACCGGTGCAACCAAAGAGTTCATCGATCGTTACACAGAAAAATACGGATACACTCCTGATGACGTTGCTGCTCTTACCTGGGATGCAACACGTATCGTGCTGAAAGCTGTTCAGGATACCGGAGGACTTTCCGGCAAGCTTCGTAAAGATCGTAAAGCTGTTCGCGAGGCAATGGCTGCTATTCCTTCTTTCGACGGTATTACCGGCGGTATGAAGTTTGATGAGCAGGGCGATCCTATCAAGTGTGCTGTTGTTGTAAAAATCAGTAACGAGGGTACCTTCGAGTTTGCTGAGTCTGTATGCCCTGAATAAGCGGCATCTTTGTTTTTGTTGAAATATGAAGGGCTGCATGGTTTTGCCGTGCAGCCCTTTGCTAATAAAATATGAACCAGCTTTCTCTGTACATTTGCGTTATATGAGTCTCTGTTGCTGTATACAATTTTTGAGGCCATTCAGGCGTATGACGCAAATGTAACAGAAAAAAGAGGTCGGTAACTGTATGTTTGATGACTTTAATTTAATTCAGAATCTTATCAATGCGTTGCAGTGGGGCAGTTTCTATGCCCTCATCGCATTGGGATACACAATGGTGTATGGCGTTCTGGTACTGATCAACTTCGCCCATGGCGACGTTTTCATGGTCGGTGCCTATATCGCATTTTTCGTGGCAAGCTTTGTCCTTTCTGTTCTGGGCTTGCCCGGATGGGCTGCGTTTATTATAACAATTCCCGCGACAATGATCCTGACCTCCATGGTTGGCGTGTCGCTTGAGCGGATTGCTTACAGACCGTTAAGGAGAAAAGGCGCGCATCGTCTCTATGTCGTTATTACCGCTCTTATGTGCGGTCTTATCCTGGAGCATGCCAATCTTGCCATTTTCGGGGCAAGCAGAAAGGCTTTCCCTCCTCTCATTGAAGAGCATGTATATCATCTGGGCGGGGTGACTTTTACCAACCTGAAGATCATTGTTATTTGTGCCGCCATCATGTCTTTTCTCACTTTGCAGTGGATTGTTACCAAGACAAAAGTTGGCATGGCAATGCGTGCGATCTCTTACGATAAATTTGCCGTGCCACTGATGGGTATTCCAATTGACCAGATCATCGTCACCACATTTATCCTGGGTTCCGGCTTTGCAGGCCTTGCAGGTGTGCTCTTTGCCATGAGTTATCCGATCCTTGAACCGTATATGGGCGCTCTCATTGGCTGGAAGGCATTTATTGCTGCTGTTGTCGGCGGTATTGGTGATATTCGCGGTGCCTTTCTGGGTGGGTTCCTCCTTGGTGCGGTTGAGATTCTTGTTGTGGCCTTCTTCCCGTCTTCGTATCGCGATCTGATAGCGTTTTCGGTTCTGCTGGTCATATTATCATTAAAACCAACCGGTTTGTTTGGCATTGCCAAAACCACCAAGATATAAGGGGGCGGTAATGCTAAGAAAATATTCTGTTCAGCTTATCCTTATCGCTTTAGGCGGTATTATTACCTACATTGCATATCAGGAACTCGTCAGTCTTTACATTCTAACAGTTCTGATGTTCATGGGTGTTAACATTATTCTCTCATCCAGCCTGAACCTGGTAAACGGCTATATGGGAGAGTTTTCCTGCGGGCATGCAGGTTTTATGTGTGTCGGTGCCTATGTTTCCTCGGTACTTGGCGTATTGCTGTTTACCAAGGACAAAATATTCGGTGCTCCACTGCTAAATCCTGATCTGGCAGTCTACCTTTTCCCGGTGATCATTATCATCGGAGGTATCGCTGCGGCTCTTTTCGGTCTGCTGGTTGCCCTGCCTTCATATAAGACACGCGGCGACTATCTGGCAATTATCACCCTTGCCGCCAACTATATCATCATCAGCCTGATCCAGAATATGGACATCATCGGCGGTTCGCGCGGGTTCATGGGTATGAAAAAGGTGATCAGCAATATGGAAGATGTGGTCTATCTGCCGTGGATGGTCATCTGGGTTTTTGTTTTCACGGTTGGAAGTATCTGGATTTTGCGCCGCTATGTTTCATCGGTTTTCGGCAAAGGTGTTTCCGCCATCTGTCAGGACGAGGTTGCCGCCGAGATCATGTCTGTCAACACAAACAAGATCAAAACCATTACCTTCATGCTGTCTTCCGGTCTGGCCGGTATAGCAGGGGGGCTGTTTGCCTATATCGTCGGTTATGTAAACCCGGGAAGCTTTAACATCCTGAAATCAACCGAGGCACTGGTTATGGTGTATCTCGGTGGTATGGCATCGCTTTCCGGCTCAGTTCTTTCTGCCATTCTGTTCACTATTCTACTTGAGCTGCTTCGTCCGCTGCAGATTATCAAATGGGTGGTTATTCCGCTTATTCTCATTGTTCTCATGCAGTTTCGTCCGGAAGGCATCATGGGTAACCGTGAACTTTCAGACATCTTTCCGAAGCTTAAACGTTTTTACCGGTTTAAATAAATTATGCAGACACAAAACCAAACGACGACTACAGCTCCAGTACTTGAGATAAAGGGGATGACCCAGCAGTTCGGTGGTTTGACTGCTGTTTCAGACTTCAATGTAAGGCTGAAAAATAACCGGATTGCAGGACTCATCGGTCCAAACGGTGCTGGAAAGACAACAGTATTTAATCTTGTTTCAGGCTTCTACCAGCCGACCAGGGGCACAATATCGGTCTGCGGTAAACCGACTGCCGGATTAAAACCGCATAAGGTCACAGCACTTGGTGTTGCGAGAACCTTTCAGAACATCCGTCTGTGGAATCAGATGTCGGTTCTTGACAATATCAAAGTGGCCCAGCATGGCTGGCTTGATTACGGATTCTTCCAGTCCGTCATGCGGACCAGGGCATACAGGGATTGCGAGGAACGTATCGATCGTGAGGCAAAAGATCTGCTCGAGATCTTTGAGCTTGAAAACTATGCCAACGATTACCCGACAAACCTGCCTTACGGTCTGCAGCGCAAGCTTGAAATCGTGCGTGCACTTTCTGAAAAACCGAAGCTTCTGCTGCTCGATGAACCTGCAGCCGGGCTGAACTCCAAGGATATGAGGGAACTCATCCGCCTGGTACGCTGGATAAACGAAACATATGATCTCTGTATCTGGATTATTGATCACCATATGGACGTTATGATGGAACTCTGTTCGGAGATCAAGGTTATTGATTTCGGTCAGACCATTGCCGAGGGTACACCGGACGAGGTTAGAAACGATCCTGCCGTTATTACGGCCTATTTGGGGGATGATAATATATAATGTTGCTTTCAGTTGAAAATCTCATAGTCAAGTACGGGAATATTCAGGCTCTGCACGGCATCAGCTTTGATGTGGATGAGGGCGAGATCGTTACCCTTATCGGGGCAAACGGTGCAGGCAAAACCACCAGTCTTTATTCTATTACCAGACTGCCGCCTCCTGAAGCACCCAGGGTTATTTCTGGTGATATAAAGTATAAGGGGCAATCCATCTTAAAGACTTCCCCTGACAGTGTGGTGAAAGATCTCAAGATGGCCCTGGTTCCCGAAGGACGTCATATCTTCGGTAATATGACGGTTATGGAAAACCTCATTCTTGCCACCTATTCACGTGAGAAAGATGCCGATCTTGAGTCTGAATACAAAAGGATCTTCAAACTCTTTCCGCGTCTGGAGGAAAGGAAAGATCAGCGCAGCGAATCGCTTTCCGGCGGTGAACAACAGATGCTCGCCGTTGGCAGGGCGCTGATGACAGGTTGTAATTTCATCCTGCTTGACGAGCCGTCAATGGGACTTGCGCCAGTTCTGAAGTATGAACTGTTCAGAACATTGAAACAGCTTAATGAGGAAGGTATGACGATTCTGCTTATTGAGCAGAACGCCAGTCTTGCTCTGCATCTTGCCCATCGCGGATATGTTCTGGATACCGGTGAGATCGTCGCTCAGGGGAGTTCTGAATCACTTATGAACGATCCGAAGGTCAAAAAAGCTTACTTAGGCGGCTGATCGTTATAATTCAGGCAAAGCATGTCAGATATTCAAATAAGAAAGGCCACGGCTGAGGATGCACCGCTGATTTTTCAATTCATTAAAGAATTGGCGGTGTATGAGAAGATGGAGTCAGATGTGGTTGCTACAGTTGAGAGCATTACAGGCTCTATTTTTTCGCCCGAATCAACGACCCATTCGCTGATCTGTACAGTTGATGGTGAACCTGTCGGGTATGCCGTCTACTTTTTCAACTACTCAACCTGGCTTGGCAAACACGGCATCTATCTTGAAGATCTGTATATAACGCCAAAATTCAGGCATCTTGGTGCGGGACGCAAAATTCTCAAATATCTTGCGGCTTATGCTGTGGAAAAAGGCTGCGGCCGTTTTGAGTGGGCTGTTCTTGACTGGAATGAACCGGCAATTCAATTTTATCGTTCAGTTGGAGCAACCTCTCAGGATGAATGGGTAATTTACCGTCTGACAGGTCAGGCTCTTCACGATTTTGCCGCAAGCGAAACCACCGGAAACAATTCAGACAAAGAGTAGAATATCGTGAGTCTTGAAGGTCTCTGCAAACGGTGTACTGATTTTCTGTCTCCGACCGAGTTGAGGCCGGAAGAGATTCTGGCGCCATATACCACCTTTAAGGTCGGCGGGCCTGCCGACCTGCTGGTTTGTCCCACCGGAGAGCATGGTGTTGCCAACTGTCTCAAGGTGCTTGAAATTGCGCGGCAGGAAGGGATAGAAACTACTATTCTAGGCGGCGGATCAAACGTTCTAGTCTCGGACAGCGGTGTCCGCGGCCTAGTTCTGGTGACCACCGGCTGCAATGGAATCCGCATTGCTGCTTCACCGCAGACGCCTTATTCTGCACGGGTCGATTCCCCGACATATCTTTCGGTGGACTGCGGTGCCAGCATTGATCAGGTGGCCAGATACTGTGAAGACAATGGCTTGAGCGGATTTGAGTTTATAGCCGGGATGCCGGGAACTGTCGGCGGAGCAGTCTGGATGAATGCCAGATGCTATGGCCGCTCAATCAGCGACCTGCTGGTAGAAACAAGGCTGCTTGATGAGAACGGACATCAGACTGTCCAGGCTTTTGCGGCCAATGAGTTTGACTATAAACAAAGTCCCTTTCAATTACAGAAATCTCTTATTCTTTCAGTCCTGTTCGAGTTAACTCATGGTCAGCAGGAGGCAGTACGCACCGCAGGTGATGCCAACCGCCAGGACCGCGAACAGAAAGGCCACTATCGGCAGGCTTCAGCAGGATCTACCTTCAAAAACAATCACCTATGGGGAAAACCCACCGGCCGTATTATAGATGAGCTCGGTCTTCGCGGTCTCACTCTGGGAGGTGCCATGGTTGCACCGTGGCATGGCAATATCCTTGTCAATACCGGTGCGGCAACAGCTGCAGAGATTCGGGCACTGGTAGAGGATGTGCAGAAAAGGGTGTATGAGGCTCTCGACATCATGCTTGAACCGGAAATTCTCTTTATCGGTGACTGGTCTTGACTAATAAATGGAATAGGTGCTTTGATTAAAATCAGCTTTCTAATAATTCTTTCATTCCAGAATCATGCAGTCACCTCCTTCACATCTGAATTGAAAATGTGGCATTGGTGCAGAAATTTCATCAGGTTTTTTCAGCAAGCATCCTGATGTTATCGGGGAGCGTGCTGTTAAGCTCAACGCTGCAGATCATAATAATATAGAATCATTACTTGCCGATTTGGTGGAGAACCTGAAAGGTTTTGAACTGGATTTTTTTGACAACATTCAGACAAGATATTTTTTGAGTCGTCGTCTTGAATGCGTGAAGAGCAAGACTTGAACGAAGCGCTTGTGCATCGCAGAATAGTTTGAAGACATCGGACTGATGGAAGCTTACGAAGAGTTTTCCTGTATGTTTTGTGAGAAAAACGGTTTTACGTATATAAAACAGGCAAAATCATTCAACCGCTCAAAACATCAACCACTATATGATTATGCTTCAGATAGCATGAAACAACTGGTTTTTCCATTGGTAAAGTATGATCTGCAGCTTTATAACCATATAAAAGAAAACAGTCCTTAAACCAATAAATGGTGATCGAGTAATGATCCAATGGGATGTGATCCTTCCCCTAACTAACGGTAGAAAAATGAAAAAAGTACTGATCATAATAGCCAGTTTTCTTTTATTGGCTCTTTCATCCACCATAGCATTTTGTGAACCGGTTACAATTCAGGCAGAAATTACCAACTTTGGTGTAATGAAACTAGACGGAGTAGAAGTAGAAAAAAATAATCAGCTATTTGCAGGTGAAAAGCATGTAGCCGATAAGTGGTCCTTTATAGAAAAAACGACAATCATACCAAATAGAATTGGAGTTGAATTTGGTATTGAATACAAGATATTAAATTATTCTCAGGATCAATTAATCGAAGTTGAAGAAGTCATAATATTTCCAGGAGAAGGGTTAACCAATCCGGATATACACAAAACCACAAAGATCGACATAGAGAAACTGCAAATAGACCCTTCCGCGATTCGTTTCTTCTCATATAAATTAGAAGATGAATGGGATAGAAAAAAAGGGGAATGGATTTTTCAAGTGAGATATCAGGATAAGGTTCTTGTTGAAAAAGTTTTCTCTGTCGAATGAAGAAAAAACTGATCAACTGGAACAAAAATCAGTTACGGCGCCTCTTTTAGTATCAAGCAGGCCTGCTAGCGGCGTATAGACCGGGGGGTAAAAGGGAACTTATACGAAGTTACTTTGGCCGATCAGGTTTCTGAAAATTCAGGTCGTCCCGATAGCGCCTTATTTTCAAGAAATTTTCCTCATAATTTCTGAAAAGCAAATAGTTCCGGACTGGTGCCGGTTGGATCAAATATCGCTTTTTCAAGATTCTGGCAGGTGATGAAGTTTTTTCGAATTCGATGAATTGTGTATTCATCATTGGCGCCGTAACGATCAATAATATAGTCCAGGCGTTCATCCAATGTCACAATCTGGTTGTGCTTTACCCTTTTGTCAGAGTAATAGACAAGCTCCTTGGCAAAGAATCTGCCTTCCTGCCACCTGTTGCAGTCCGGATCAGAGAGAATGACATGTTCTGAGACGATTTCTGCAATTTCCGGCAAACCTTCTTCAAAGCATATGTGTGCCCCGGCTTCTGCATGGCGACAATCGTCATTAAGACATCTTGTCTTTGCGATATCGTGCAGGAGCGCTCCTGCTGTGATGAGTTCTTTATTCGGCAGGAATTCCTTGGAAATTGAGGACGCAAGTAAGTCATAGAGCTGCTCTGCAACAAGGGCCACCGTGAGGGAATGGGCCCTTATGTTGTCGAGCATGGCATATTTATCCATCAGCTCAAGACATCGCTGACGGTCAGGGATTGCTGTGAACATGGCTCTCATTTTGCGCTTAATTCGTGAACCATTTCAACAGCAAATTTTGCCTGCTCAGGCGGAGTGAACTGATGAATGCCATGACCGAGGTTGAAAATATGCCCTTTTGCATCTTTTGCATCATTTAAAAGCCGGCCGATTCGTTCTTTGAGTTTATCATGAGGAAGAAGCAGGGCAAAGGGGTCAAGGTTGCCCTGAACGGCAAGATTGCCTACACGCTTAATAGCATCGCCGATATTTATCCGCCAGTCGAGACCGATAACATCAGCACCTGAGGTGATCGAATCCTCAAGCAGGGTTGCACCGTTGTTGGCAAAATAGATAAGCGGGATATCATCAGACTGTTTAGAATCTGTTGGACATAGGGCAAGGCAAATGTACGAAAATCGTCCGGTGCCAGAACCCCGGCCCACGAATCAAACAACTGCAGGGCCTGGGCACCGGCTTTTGCCTGTTCCTGGAGATAGAGAATGGTTGTCTGGGTGATCTTGTCCATCAGTTTGTGGAAAAGTTCAGGCTGGGTATACATCAGCTTTTTGGTTTCCCAGAAGACCTTCGAGCTGCCGCCTTCAATAAGGTAGGTGGCACAGGTAAACGGAGCCCCGGCAAAACCGATCAGCGGCACAGTGAGCTCTTTGCGCAGCAGCCTGATGGTTTCCATAACAAAGTCCATGGTTGCAGCAGGATCGGGAATGATGAACTGATCGAGATCTTGTTCAGAGCGGACCGTGTTGGCAAAAATCGGGCCTTTGCCTTCGTGGAAGTCGAGCTGGCCGCCCATGGCTTCAATGGGGATCAGGATATCCGAAAACAGGATGGCTGCATCCATGCCCAGCAAATCGATGGGCTGGAGCGTTACTTCAACACAGAGTTCCGGGCTCTTACAGAGCTCGAGAAAGGTAACGTTACCCCGTACTTGCTGGTATTCGGGAAGATATCTTCCTGCCTGGCGCATCATCCAGATCGGGGTGTAGTCGGTTTTTTCACCGCGGCACGCTTTTAAAAATGTGTCATTAAACATATTTTTCCTGTTTTGGTAAAATTACGATTGTTCCTTTCTTATCCGGGCAGGGACGTGGTTGCAAAACGGCTCCTGTTCAAGATAATCCCCGGTCATGGCATAGGCCCTTGCCCTGCAGCCTCCACAGACACTGACGTATTCGCATTTGCCGCAGCTGCCCTTGTAGCTCTTGAAATCACGGAGGCTGTTGAACAGCTCGGAGTCTTCCCAGATCTGTTTAAACGGCTGCTTAAAAATGTTTCCGGCAGATTTCGGGAAATAGCTGCACGGCAGCACCTCACCGTCCACATCGATCAGGCAGATCAGCTGACCGGCAAGACAGCCTTTTGAACCACCGGTTGAAAACTGCAGTGATCTACGCTCAAAACCGCCGCTCTCCTTGGCCTTCTGCATCACCATACGATAGTAGTGCGGTGCACAGGTCGGCCGCATGAGCAACTCATCTTCCTGCTTTTCCACCTCATAGTGCCACTCAAGTATTTCATCGTAGACTTCGGTGGGGATCAGTTCTTCCATGATGTCTTCTCCGCGGCCTGTCGGGACAATCATGAACATATACCATGCCCTTGCCCCCAGAGATTTTACCAGCCGATAAATATCCGGTATCTCCTCACGATTTCTCAGGGTAAATGAAGAGTTGACCAGAAAAGGGATGCCATGTTCGTTGAAAAGCCTGATGGCATTCATGGTACCTTCAAAAGCCCCTTTTTGGTTACGAAAGTCATCGTGGGTTTCCGGCTTGGCACCGTCAATACTTAAGGAGACCATTTTTATGCCGGAGGACTTGATTTCCCGGCAGATTGCATCGGTGACCAGGGTGCCGTTTGTGGCCAGACACATGCGAAGCCCTTTAGAAGTACCGTATCGGGCTATATCAAAAATATCATCTCGCAGCAGCGGCTCTCCGCCAGAGAGAACCATTACCGGATTGGCATAAGCGCTGATCTGGTCAAGCACCCCCTTGGCCTGTTCGAGAGTAAAGTCCGGATGAGCCTCTACCTCAAGTTTTGAGGATGAACGGCAGTGCACGCAGTTGAGGTTGCAGCGCCTTGTCGTTTCCCAGGCAATCCATTTCGGTTCAAAATCCATTCTGTCTCCGGTTGTGATGATTTGGTTAAACAGTTCCCCCAAGAACATAAGACAATCATGCGTAAAATCCACGAATTTTGTATACTCGGGTAAACTTTGCTACTATATTGTGTTTATGATCAAACGCAATAAAGAATCGTTGCTCTATGACGAGGTATTCTTATTTATTCATTACTTCTGCATTACTTCTGGGCCAACGTCTTTATAAATGAAGGCAAATAGCGTATAGTGTGTGCGGTCGGGTCTGTGTTATTCAGGCCTGTTGAAAAAAATTCCAATAATACACGATAGATACCAAAATATACGAGATACAAACATGATTATTCAACCTGTTACAACCAAGAGCGAGCAGGGACAGACGGTTATTTCCAGACTGTTGAACCGTTTTGAGTCCCCAGATACCTCCTGTCAGGACACCGTTAAAGAGATTCTTGACCGTGTTCGTCGGGAAGGTGATGCTGTTCTTGTGGAATATGGACAGAAATTTGATTCACCTGAACTGACCCTTGAGAATCTCCAGGTCAGTGCCGCTGAGATGAAAGAGGCCTACGAGAAGGTAGATGATGAATTCATGGCCAGCCTTACCAAGGCCATTGAACGCGTGCAGAGCTTTCATGAACGTGAAATGGAAGACAGCTGGATGCAGACCAGAGAAGACGGCACCATTGTCGGGCGTCTGGTCAGACCGGTTGATTCAGCGGGTTTGTATGTCCCGGGAGGGCAGGGCGGTCTCACTCCGCTGGTTAGTTCTGTTCTCATGAACGGCATTCCTGCAGGTATTGCCGGAGTGAACCAGCGGGTTATGGTTACTCCGCCGGCAAAAGACGGCGGGGTGAACCCGTATCTTCTGGTTGCTGCACAGGAAATCGGCATTACCGAGATCTTCAAGGCTGGCTCAGCCTGGGCAATCGGTGCGCTAGCCTACGGGACGCAGTCGGTGCCGAAAGTTGATGTCATCGTCGGGCCGGGCAACCGTTTCGTTACTGAAGCAAAGCGTCTTGTTTCCGGGATGGTTCGAATCGATATGATAGCCGGGCCGTCAGAGGTGTTGATTGTTGCCGACAGCAGTGCCCCGGCTTCCTATATCGCTGCCGATATGCTGGCTCAGGCTGAGCATGATCCGATGGCGCTTGCCATGGTTGTGACAACTGATCCCGATCTGGCCGATAAACTCCCGCCTGAACTTGAAAAGCAACTCAGCGATCTTTCACGAAAGGAAATTGCCGAAAAGTCACTGAAAGACCGCGGGGTCATTCTGGTTGCCCAAGACATAGAAGAAGCCCTTGAACTGGCCAACGCAATTGCCGTCGAGCACCTTGAGCTGATGATAGAGGATCCATGGTCTAAGGTGCCTATGGTCAGACACGCCGGAGCTATTTTCCTCGGTCAGCATACGCCGGAAGCAGCAGGCGATTACATTGCAGGGCCCAATCATGTCCTTCCTACCATGGGAACGGCAAAGTTTGCTTCGGCACTCGGCGTTGAAACCTTTTTAAAGAAGAGTTCGATTATCAGCTATTCTGAACAGGCCTTAAAAAATGACGCTGAAGACATCATGCGTCTTGCCGGTCTCGAAGCGCTGACTGCTCATGCGGGCTCGGTCAGACGTCGGCTTGAAAGCTGATATGGACAAAAAACAGTTCGTTTCATTCCTTGAGCGGGGTCTGAAAAGTATTGACCTGAAAGTGGCTGAGAATGGCCTGGAAAATCTTTTTCTCTATTTTTCAGAACTGAAAAAATGGTCGGAAAAAATCAACCTGATCGCGAAAAACACAAGCGATGAGGAAATTGTCGAAAAACATTTTCTCGACTCGCTGACATTGCTTGGGGTTTTGCCAGATCAAGGTTGTCATCTGCTCGATATCGGTACCGGGGCTGGTTTCCCGGGGCTGGTGGTAAAAGCTGCCAGACCCTCACTGCGGGTGACAATGGTTGAACCAAGGCAGAAGCGGGTCAGTTTTCTCAATCACATCATCCGCAGTCTGCAGCTGAAAGAGGCACAGGTGATTTGCGATAGAATTGAACAGAGCCGGTTGCCGGATCAGCAGACAATAAGCCACGTAACCAGCAGGGCATTAAATGATATCGGCGAATTCTGTGATATGCTCCTGCCGCTGTTCGGTGAGCAGGGACGTGATGTCACGGTGGTCTGCATGAAAGGGCCGAAATGGCAGGAAGAACTTGATGCGGCAAAGACTCAGGGCATAGCCATAAACGATTTTTCGGTAAAGGAAATGGCATTGCCGTTTTCACACTCAGAGAGATTTCTGCTGAGTTTTGCCGTCGGAAATATTTGTAGAATAAACAATTAAAATAAAGGTGAACAAATGAAGAAGGTTGCAGTACTGGCCGGTGACGGAATCGGTCCTGAAGTAATGGCGGAAGCAATCAAGGTGCTCGATGCCGCTCAGAAAAAGTTTGGCTTTGAGCTTTCATACGAACATGCCGATGTCGGCGGCATTGCTATCGATAATCATGGTGAGGCGCTGCCGCCATCTACCTTAGCACTTTGTGAGAACAGTGACGCTATCCTGTTCGGTTCCGTCGGCGGTCCTAAATGGGAGAGTCTTCCTCCGCAGCAACAGCCTGAGCGTGCCGCACTTCTTCCATTAAGAAAGCACTTCGACCTCTTCTGCAACTATCGTCCGGCCAGAGTTTTTAAATCACTTACTGCCGCCTGTCCGCTTCGTCCTGACATTGTCGGTGACGGTTTTGATGTCCTCTGTGTTCGTGAGCTGACCTCTGATATCTATTTCGGAACACCGAAAGGGCGTGAAGGTGAGGGAATGGATGAACGTGCTTTCGACACCATGGCCTACACCCGTTTCGAGATTGATCGTATTGCCCGTATGGCATTTGATGCGGCAAGGCTGCGTAACAAGAAAGTTACCTCAATCGACAAGGCGAACGTGCTTACCACCATGGTACTCTGGAGAGAGGTTGTTCTCGAAGTTGCAAAAGAGTACCCGGATGTAAAGCTTAATCATCTTTATGTTGATAACGCCACCATGCAGCTGGTTCGTGATCCGCATCAGTTTGATGTTATGCTCTGCGGTAACATGTTCGGTGATATCATCTCCGATGAGGCAGCAATGCTGACCGGTTCCATGGGGCTGCTGGCATCTGCAAGTCTTAACAAGGACAAGTTCGGCCTGTATGAGCCGGCCGGTGGTTCTGCACCTGACATCGCAGGAAAAGGTATTGCCAACCCGATTGCCGAGATTCTTTCTGCTGGGATGATGCTTCGTTACAGCTTCGGTCTTGATGATGCGGCAAACGCCATTGATGCAGCCGTTGAAAAGACTCTCGATAAGGGTATCTGCACTGCGGATATTGCTGTTGATAAGAGCAAGGCTATCGGTACTGCAGCAATGGGTGATGCTATCGTTGCAGCTCTTTAGTAACATGGAAATGCAGATTCAGGAGCGACAGTGATACTTTTAAGCAATAACGCTTCAGAAGAATTGGCAAAAAAGATAGCCGATCATCTCGGGATGAAATATTCGACCATGATTCGCAAACAGTTTGCCGATAATGAAGTGTATCACGCCTTCCCGGAGAGTGTTGCCGGAAAGGATCTGATTGTGATCGGGGCCACCCATGATGACTCATCCCTTCAGGAGTTGATTGATATTATTCAGGGAGCACGATTCTGGAACGCGGCGTCAATTAATGTCTTTGTTCCGTATCTCGGTTATTCGACCATGGAGAGGGCAAAACCCTTTTCCCATGAAATCCCTAAAGGTATCACCCGAACCAGACAGATTTATGCCGCCAGGCCCAACTTTGTCTGTTTTCTTGATCTGCATTCCGAGTCTGTTCTGCATGCCCACGCGGGAGAAATCCGTACCAAGCATCTTTATACTGACCGGCTGGTTATAGATAAAATCAGGGAGACTGGGATTGAGGATTACGTCCTTGTTTCACCTGATTACGGTTTTTCAAAGCGTGTAGCCCGTCTTGCCAGCGCCCTTGACTGCCCGCATACGGCTGCTGATAAAGACCGGTACGACCACGACAAAACCATCGTCGGTCAGATTTCAAGTGTGGTTAAAGGCAAGACCGCAATCGTCTGCGACGACATGATTCGAACCGGCGGATCAATCATACAGACGGCGCAGCGCTGTCTTGATGCGGGAGCAAAAGATGTGGTGGTTATGGCAACGCATCTTGTCATGGCCGGCAATGCGCGAGAGAAGTTTGAAAAGAGTCCGATCTCGAAAGTGATCGGTTCCGACTCCTATCCGGGAGTGAAAAGTGATGATCTGCTTGATGTCTATTCTGTCTCTTCTCTGATTTCAGAAGCTATGGGTAATCACTTGAATATATAACAGGTTTTTTATAGTTTTTCTTAAATGCAATTGAGTGGAAAAATATGAAGCCGGAACTTATCCGCAAGAATCTGCAGAAATCTCTTCTTTTCAAGAATGCCACGGAAGAAGAAATAACAGAATTTGCTGCGTCTTCATTTATTTCCATTGTCCCGAAGGGTGATTTTGTCTACCGGCAGGGTGAGGCAAGCAATGTCTTTTATGTCATTGCACTCGGCGAAGCTGAACTCTATCTTGAAAAAGAAGACGGCAACCAGGTCAGTGTCGGCCGGATTGGTCCAGGCGGGCATTTCGGCGAGACAACGATCCTGATCAATAAGGCAAGAACGCTGAGTGTGAAGGCCCTCTTTGATCTGGTGCTGATCTGTTTTCACAAAGATATTTTTCTCAATCAACTGCTTAGCAACCAGAAGATACGGCATCAGCTCGATGTCTCTTTAGCTGAGCGTCTTCAGGTCAGTTTTAAAAGTCAGGTTGACTCAAAGCATGTTGCCCAGCCTGAAGAAGACGGCAGCTTTGATGATATTCTATTCTACGAAGAAGAAGGTCCGGACGAGGATGATGACGGGCTCGTTCTGCCGCATGCAAACCGTCAGGAAGGTGTCTGGAAGTCAAAGACTGCCAAGATGACAAGGCGTGTTATCAAGCGATTTGCCGAGAACAGTGAGCCCTATATCCTGACCGGTGAGGAAGGTACCGGCAAAAAGGTGATCTGTCGTCAGATCCACAGTCAGGGTGAAACCTCGGAAGGAATGTATCTTGAGGTTGATCTGCGCGATTATGATACCCAGGCTGTCGCCGATAAGCTATTCGGCAAGGAGAAGGGGAGTCTGCCGTTTTTTCAGATGGGACAGACCGGTATCCTTGAGCAGGCTTGCGGCGGTACGGTGGTTTTCGTCCACGCCGACAGAATGGATTACACTCTCCAGCGCCGTCTTTTAAATGCATTAAAATCAGGGGTCTATTTTCGTCAGGACAGTGACCGGCAAATAGCGCTACAGTGCCGTCTTGTTTTCAATTGCACTAGTGATATTGAAGCATTGGAGAATAGTCACTGTTTTCTACCAGAATTGTTTGATATCGTTTCTGAGCAGCATTTTCATGTGCCTTCGCTGAGAAAACATAAACGTGATCTGCCTCGTTTTATTGATTATTACCTTGAACGCTATAACCGTGAATACGGTAAAAATATTCAGCAGGTCAGCAGGGATACCCTTGGGCTGCTGATGAATTATGACTGGCCGGGCAATCTCTCCGAGCTTTCCACCGTCATGCAGCGCGCGGTTATGCTCTCGAAAAATAATGAGATTCTTTCCGACCAGATTTTACTTGGTCTGCCGAAAACTGAAGGAAAGTGGGAGTTTAACCTTCTGCGCCTCCCCGGAATACGCAGGTTTTTTGAAAGCAAGGCGTATCCTCTGGTGCCGCAGCTTATTGTCGGTGCAATACTACTGGTTGCCGTTTTTGCACTCTTTTTCGGCCCGCAAGATGCTGAAAATAATATCGGTATTACCATCGCCTGGGGAATCGGCTGGCCGCTGCTGTTTATCTCATTCTTCCTGCTGGCAAGAACATGGTGTGCGGTCTGTACTCTTGCTACGCCCGGGCTGCTGCTGCAGGCGCTGATAAAACCGAAACGAAAATCACCCAAATTCATCAAGGAATATTCCGGCTGGATAATGGCTGTTCTGTGTGTTCTGGTCCTCTGGGTTGAAATCGTCTGGAATGCCTATGATGATCCTGTTCTTTCAGGCTTTATTATTCTGGCGATTACCTTCGGTTCAATTATCTTCAGCCTCTTTTTCAGCAGGCGGACATGGTGCCGTTATATCTGCCCGCTTGGTGCGATCAATGCTATCTTTGCCATGCCGTCGATTCTCGAAATCCGTTCAAACCGGCATCTTTGTCTCAATAAATGTACGAAGCATTCGTGTTTCAGAGGAGCAAGCGGACAGGAACATGGCTGCCCGATGTTCCAGCATCCGTTTATGGTTGATAATAACCGTGACTGTATCTTCTGCGGCAAATGCATCAAGAATTGCGATAACAAGTCGATTCACCTGAATCTGCGACTGGCACCCCAGGAGCTCTGGGATATCAAAATTCCGCGCAAGGCTGACAGCTTCCTGATTGTCAGTTTGTCTGCAATTTTCTTCCCTTTTGCCATGCACCAGTCGTTCTATAACCTGATGACCAGAATTCAGGTGATGGTTTCTGATCATTTCATAAGCTTGCCGGTGGAGTTTTATGGTTCACTGATCTTCTTCGG
>QKIH01000126.1 GCA_003249645.1 Desulfobulbaceae bacterium
GCGGGCAGCACACAGCTACTCATTCCCTCCGGCAGGACTACTTCTGGCTGGGGACCAGCACTGAATCCGTTAAACCAGATGGGAAAGGTTAAAATCAGAGCAAATACTGCAAGCCCTGCTAATATAGTTCCTTTATTGTACATTATTATATACTCCTATCTTCTGGTCTGGATTTATAGCATAGTCCTGAGGCCGTCTTCCAGCTCCGGACGGTTTTCGCCTTCCTGTACGATGGCATTACCGACAAGCTCGGAAACACCGCAAACCATCATTCCTGGATTCCAGTAATTCATCAGGGAGGTCAGGGTCGCTCTGTCAATTGCACATACACAGGAGAGCATATTAACATCGAACTTCTCTTTCACGTACTTGACAGCGTTGGCGCGAGGAAGACCGGAGCGCATTCTGAGCTCCATGATCTCATCGGTGTTCAGACCTGTACCGGAACCGCAGCAGAATGTCTGCTCACGGATGGTGTTTTCAGGCATTTCAACCCAATCAACAACGTGATCAAGGATGTAACGAGGTTCATCCAGAAGACCCATGGCCCTTGCCGGGTTGCAGGAGTCATGGAAGGTAGCTTTAATGTGGCTGTTTCTGCTCTTGTCAAGCTTCAGTTTGCCATGCTTGATAAGGTCGGCAGTAAACTCACTGATGTGAACCATCTTGGTTGATGCCGCATTTTCAAAGACCGTACCAGTGACTGGAGATACTGGAACTTCAAGGAAGTCAGCAGGACCGTTCATGGTATCCATGTACTGATGAAGGACACGCCACATGTGACCACACTCACCACCGATGATATACTTAACACCGAGACGCTTAGCTTCTGCATACATTTTGGCGTTGAGTTTCTTCATGGTCTCGTTATTGGTGAACAGACCGAAGTTACCACCCTCAGAAGCGTAGGTAGACCAGGTGTAGTCAAGACCGATTGCCTCAAACAGGATCATGTAACCCATTGCGGTATACAGACCAGGCTCAGCGAAAACGTCTGCGGAAGGTGTGATAAAGAGAACTTCAGCACCCTTACGGTTAAAGGAGATGTTCGGTCTGATGCCGGTAAGGTTCTCAACATCATCTAAAAGGAACTCAACGTTGTCCTTGAAGGTATGAGGCTGAAGTCCCATGTGGTTACCGGTACGGTTGGAGTTTGAAGCAGGTTCAAGAATCCAGTTGATACCAACACCGACAAGGTGGAGAAGCTCACGAAGCATCATGGTTACTTCGGCAGTATCAATACCGTATGGACAGAACACTGAACAGCGGCGACACTCAGTACACTGATAGGAGTACATGAACCACTCTTTCAGCACACCAACGGTCATCTCTCTTGCTCCAGCCATTTTACCAAGGATTTTGGAAGCAAGGCTGTATTCCTGTCTGTAAACGGAACGAAGAAGTTCTGCACGAAGTACAGGCATGTTCTTTGGATCACCTGTTCCAAGGAAGAAATGGCATTTATCTGCACATGCACCACAACGTACACAGCAGTCCATGAAAATCTTCAGGGAACGGAATTTGTCCAGACGTTCTTTCAAACCATCGATAATAATCTCTTTCCAGTTCTCAGGAAGCTTCCAGTCATCATCTTCCGGAGACCACTCACGGGCATTTGGAAAGGACAGCCCTTTCTGGCTGTTTAAATATTCTACTTTTTCTTTCTTTGCAGGATATGCATAGTTTCCTGCTTTGAATACAACAGGAATGTCCATCCAGTTTTGGGTTGGTATTGCTCCAGTCGCCATGGATGGGCCCTGCACTACGCTCTTAGATAATTGTTCTAATTTTGGAACGGCCATCTTATTATTCCTCTCAAGCTAGTATGGGTTCTTATTCTTCTTCCTTGGCAGCTGGGGCAGCTTCTAACGGCTTCTCCACTGGGATTCCATTTTCAACCATGAACTCACGGAACTCATCTTCATAACCAGCATAAGAATGAGGTTTGATATCCGGGTTCCAAGGGTTGATATGGCGAACTGCACGGCTGTTGTTTTTCATGTTTCTGGTTGGACTCATGAATACACCACCCATGTGCATAAGCTTTGACATCGGGAAGTATACAAGAAGCACACAAACGAGGAAAACGTGAATGTAGAAGATCGGACCAATACCATCACCAATCGTTGGGTGAAAAGAAGCAAGACCAACGGTAAGCTCTTTAACGCTAACAATATCGACACGGAAAACAAAGCGCATCAGGATACCGGTTACAGCAATGAAAAAGATAAGAACAAGCGGAAAGTAGTCGTTCACAAGAGAGATGACTCTCACTTTCGGATTGTAAATACGTCTTGCAAACAGGAGAGCAGCACCGACTGGTAAACCAACAGTTGTCATGTACCAGGTTGGAGCACCGATCTGCCACAGACCATCCCAGAATTCAAGAAATTCAATTGGGAATGGAACCGGGTTGAGGAACAGACGCATGTGACGAATAACTACCACTGCAAAAGAGTAGTGGAAAATGATTGCAAACAACCACAGCCACTTGGAGCTCTCATAAGTGATTTTCGGTCCTTCATGCAGCTCGGAATGAGTATTTCTGAAAAGTGATCTGAAAAGAACAATCTCAAGAAACATTCTTGCTACCACCTGCATGGTGGTGTCCGGTGCTTCAAGCTTATTATGCTTGATAAAATCCAGTGATTTTCCCTGACCACAGGTGGTCTGAATAGAGAAAGGTACTGGAGATTTTGCCCAGTTGATCACTTTGCGAACAAAGAGAATCAAAAAGGCGAAAAACGCTACATACGGGAATACCACACCAAACAAGTATGATAAACCAGGGATGTAGGATCCTGCCCAAGCAATCATAATCAGCGCTATGACCACCAGGAATGAGAAGGCATACTTCATTTCTTACCTCGCTTCAATTGGAACTTGGTTTTGATAACCACATGAAATATCGAAAACTTTTCATTTGATTACCAGTTAAATACTCTACCTATCCTAAATATTCTTGCTGATATCCTTCAGAAATGCCGAAGGGCATTTACCGTCTGTCAAAACGTCTTTACCCGTTTTAATTTCATCTATCCTGACCTGATACAGCCTTTCCCTGCAGATCATGTACAGATCAAAGGCTGCCAGCATAGCTAAATCAACCGCGAACTCAAAATCATATAGCTGGTTGACAAACTCCTTTGTCTCCTTATCTTTCTCGAGAACTTCGCGGGTAATATGTTTTACCGCGTTTAAAGGGGCTACAGCCTGGGAAGGCGAAAACTCCTGAACAGCACGTAAAAGCAAGAGCGGTTCAACAGCTTTCTGGTAATCGGTATCTGGCTTGTGCTCTCTAAGCAGGAGAAAAAGAGACGACAGTGAATCGCGCACGGTCCCGCCTGTCGGGTTTGAAAATTTATCTTTCTCTCTTTTGAAGAACTCGGAGTGAAGGTAGGTTGAGAGGGTGTAATCCACCCACTTGTCCACGATCGTCTCCCTATAGTTCCACAATGCTTCCTGTAAATCCATAGAGTGCCTCTATCTGTGCTAAAATTGTAATCCCCCCGAACACCATTCATTACATTTTTGATAATGAATGGTCATTCATAAAAGGTGCAGTACTAGCACTTCTCCGGAGAATTTTCAAGATAATTTTCTTTCGCCGAAGACAGAGAAAACCTCTTATTTTGCTGGTTTAGACGCTCCTAAAAATTCCGCCTTTATGGTAAGTTCATATCATCAATGATATTTTTTGCTTCACGAACATAGGGGTCATCGAGTACTTCTTCCAGCCACTCCTTGTCTTCTTCGGCAGGGCTCTTTGGAACAATATTCTCGTCATCATCCCCCTCTTCTTTCTGGTACTTTTTATAGTATTTACCAAGCTTTTCACGAGCCTTGCTCAACTCATCACGTCTGGCCTTCATATCAGAAAGTTTCAGGGAAATGACCGTCTGATCCCGTTTCACCGCTGATCTGTCAGCCTCCTCGACTATTGCCTGAAAGCCTTCGTCTATCTGAACCCGTCTTTCACTTCTGGCCCGAATCATATCAAGGTCTGCTACTTTTGGTGAAGCAGGTACATAGCTGACCGGAGGCACCTGATCCCACGGCAGAGAATAGTCAAGATACTGCTCGCCGGTTTCAAGGTGCTGAAAAAGATCCGGCAGCACCACATCAGGCTCGACGCCCCGATATTGAGTGGAACCGCCGGTAACCCGGTAAAACTTCTGTATAGTCACCTTCAGTGCACCGAGATCATCATATTTTTTGAGTTCAAGAAGAGGAATGTTTTCATTAAGATCTATGATAGTCTGCACCGTGCCTTTGCCGTGGGTATGTTTTCCGCCGACAATGATCGCACGGTTGTAATCCTGCAGGGCAGCAGCGACAATTTCTGATGCAGAGGCCGAGAACTGATTGACAAGAACAACCAACGATCCTGTAAAGCTGGCACCTTGTGTATCATCAACCAGCACTCTGGTATCACCGTTTGAATATTTCACCTGGACAACAGGCCCAGAATCGATAAACAGGCCGGAGATATCAACGGCATCAATCAAGGAACCGCCACCATTATTGCGCAGGTCAAGAATAAGCGCATTCATTCCGTCTGAAGCAAGAGAGCTTATCGCTTTTCGAGTATCTTCAGTGGAATTTCTTCCTTCAGCACCGTTTCTGGTTTTTTCAAAATCCCTGTAAAAGCTCGGCAGATAGATGTAGCCGATCTTCTCCCCTTTCTTGCTTGTCAGCATGGTATGCTTGACAAAAGCCTCTTCCATCTGCACAACATCACGGGTGATAGGAATGACCTGCTGACGCCCATCCGGTTTACGGACAGTTAAGCGCACTTCAGTTCCTTTAGGACCCCGTATCAACCTGACTGCATCACTCAATCGCATATCGGTGATCTCAACAGGCTCTGCATCTTTTTCAGACACTGCAAGAATAATGTCCTCAGCTTCAAGCTGCCCTTGTTTTGCAGAAGCGCTGCCCGGCATGATAGAAACTACCTTGACGTAGCCATCCTCTTCACGCAGCAATGCACCTATCCCCTCAAGGCTTCCCTTCATCAGGATATCAAAATCTTCCTTCTTGGCCGGGGCCATATAATTGGTGTGCGGGTCAAATGCTCTTGTCACCGAGCCGAAAAAGCGATCATAGTGATCCTGCAGTGTTTCCTGATGCAGCCGCTTGAAAAACTCAAGGTTGCGTTTTTTGATCTTTTCAGCAGCTTCAGTAAGAAGTTCTGCATCACTCTTCTTCGCATCATCCTGATTTTTATCGCGATCTTCCAACAGGTCGAGATACCTGGAAATAACCTGTGCCTTTATGATCTTGCGCCATTTGTCGCGCAGGCCGTTCAGATCAGTCTGGTATGCTTCTTTTTCCGGGTCCGTCTGATAACTTTCTTCACGCTCGAGATCAAAACCGTCATCAAAAATTTTCTGAACAAAACCCTCTACCTGGACAATGCGGCTGCTTAAGATATCATAGCCGACTTTAGGCAGAACAAGATTGCCGCTCATCAGGTTATTATCAATCTGATGGGTAAAACTTTTCAGGGTATCAACATCGGACTGAAGCAGAAAACGCTTCTGGTAATCGAGCTGGCTGAGGTAAAGATCAAAGATGGCCTCTGCAAGATTATCATCGATTTTTTTATCACTGAAATGAATACTTGGCAGCATTTTGCCCAGCATATATCCAATCAGCTGGTTTCGTTTGTTTGCACTAACATCCAGTTGAGTATCCTGGACATCTTTTGCAACACAGCTTACTACCAGAAGATAAGAAAGAAGACAGACGAGAAGACCATTTACAAGAAACTTTTTACGCATAATCATGTTGTTTTTTGCAATTAGAGAGGTAAAACGGAAATCGATATTTATTCAGACTTACCAGAACCGGAGAACAAATACCATGACAAACACCGTAGAATGGAAAAAACTTCAGGAAGATATAGGCTGTTTCATCAATGCACGCAACTGGTCCGGTTATCACAGTCCAAAAAATCTTGCCATGGCTCTTGCTGTAGAGGCGTCTGAACTGCTTGAAATATTTCAGTGGATGACACAGGAAGAAAGCCTTACTGTCAGTCAGGAAACTAAACAGCATATTGAAGAGGAAATAGGCGATATCATGATCTATCTCTCAACAATCAGTTCAAAATTTTCAATCAACCCGATCGAGGCTGCTCAGTTGAAACTGGTGAAAAACGAGGCTAAATATCCGGTTCTTTAAGCGTTGCTGGCAAGCCTCATATTCAACGGAAGCTCTTCACGATGTAGACCGATTGCCTGGGTAAAGCTGATAAGCTCATCAAAGCTGCAGTCGAGCATTGGGCATTCTCCCCCGCTGCAGACCTCATTTTGATGCACTTCCAGAAAATGGAGCAGCTGTCCTGCAACTTCACGTTTAAACTCTTCCGCATCGAGTCCCTGCCTGCTGCAGAACTGCTGATATCTTTCCCAGTTGGCGATAGAACGCTTCAAGCCGCGATAAATAGTTTTATCACGATTCTCCGGAATCATATCCCGCAGAATAATCTCATGAAACCTGTCTCTTGCCGCATGCCTAAAACGCAGAATCTGCTCTTCGGTAAGCTCTAATCTCGGCCCGTTTTTATCTCGGGTTAAAAAATAAAAGGAAGAGTTCAGGGCAATCTCCGGAATCTCACCCGAATAACGGACCAGATACCATTCATCTTCTACCATATCTTCAGGCGACTGCACTGCTATTCATCCTTGAGGCCGAAGACATTTCGTATAGTATCAAGACGTCTGTCTGTATCATCGCGGTGACCGCATGCCTGCTGCTTGATGTAGCTGAGGGGGTCGTGGAGCATCTTTGAACTGATGGCACCAATCATCTTTTCCAGCGCCTGCCGGTCCTTTTCAGATATTCCTTCAAGTTTACCGAGAGTTTTGTCCAGTTCCTGGCGGCAAATTTCATCGGTTTTTCTTCGAATTGCAGCAATGGTCGGCGTGAGAGCAAGACTTTCATACCAGCGCATGAATTTGATGGTATCTTCTTCAACAATACGGCCTGCTTTAACTGCCTCTTTATCCCGGGCCGTCTTATTCATTTCAACCACGGTTGAAAGATCATCAATATCATACAAGAAGACGTTTTCAATTTCATTCAAGGCAGGATCAAGATCTCTTGGGACGGCAATATCTATAAAAAACAAAGGCTTATTTTTCCTGGACCGCATAAGCGGCTTCACGTCTTCCTTATGAATAACTATCCCCGGCGCCCCCGTTGAGCTGATGATGATATCGACATTTTCAAGCTGACAGGACAGCTCTTCCAAGGAAGCGGCACTGCCGTTAAACCGTTGGGCCAGATCAACGGCACGACTGAGGGTCCGATTGACAACCACAACAGATTGAACCCCCTGCCCGACCAGATGCTCAGCAGCAAGCTCTGCCATTTCTCCGGCACCAACCAGAAGAACCGTCTTATCGTTCAACTGACCGAAGATTTTCTTGGCCAGCTGCACAGCCGCATAGCTGATAGAAACAGCTGAAGAGCCGATTTCGGTCTCACTTCTCACCCTTTTTGCTGCTGAAAAAGCCTTGTGCAGCAACCTGTTTAGGAGCGGTCCGGTGGTACCCAGCGCAGCTGCATGACGATATGCTTCTTTCAGCTGACCGAGAATCTGCGCCTCGCCAACTATCATCGAATCAAGACTTGCAGCAACCCTGAACAGATGGTCCACCGCATCCTGATCCTCATACAGATAAAAATACTGACGACATTCTTCTTTCGATCTGCCGGTACCGAAGAGAAACTCAATTATTGAATCAACAAGCTCTGCGTTGGGCGTTCCAACCACCAGAAGTTCAACCCGGTTGCAGGTAGACAGCAGATAATATTCTTTGATGCCTGCAATCTTGCCAAGCTGAAGAAGCGGTTCTTCATAGCCTGAACTCAGGGCCATGGTCTCTCGAACTTCTACAGGTGTGGTTTTATGGTTTACTCCAAGGAGAATCAGCTTCTCACTTCCCATAGCTGTGCTCCCCTCCTATAAAAAAATTAACCCCCCAAAAGGTAAAAAGTACTGCAACAAAACCGACTATAGCCATAACCGCTGCACGCTTGCCCCGCCATCCCACAGTAAAACGCTGATGGAGTTGAATAAGATAAACAAACCATGTTATCACTGACCAGGTTTCCTTGGGATCCCAACGCCAGTAATGTCCAACAGCAACCTTTGCCCATACAATACCTGTGACAATGCCAAGTGTAAGAAAGATAAATCCTGTGGTGAGACAATGACTGTTCAGCTGATCCAGGGCGTCTAGCGACGGCAGCCTTGAAAAAAAGTATCCGAACTTCTTCGATTTCAGTTCACGCTCCTGCAGCAGATACATCAGACCGCCGCAAAAGGCCAGCGAGAAAAAACCGTAGGCAAGAATCGAGACGCCGGCATGTATCGGCAGCCAGCCGCTCTGCAGGATCGGCTTTAACGGCAGCACTTCCTTTGAGGAAAAGGCTGAGATTATCAGGAGAACAAAAATCAGAAGAGAGACAAAGGTACCGAAATTCTTCACCGTATATCGCCACCTGAAAGAGAGGTAGGCCCATGTGGTGGCCCAGGCGAAAAAGAACGCCGTTTCATGGTGAGTAGTAATGGGTGAATAGCCAGCCTGGAAGTATCTCACCAATATGTAAAGTGTTTGCAAAACCCCTGACACAACAAGAATTATTCGAGCAATTTCACGAACTTTAACATTCTGGCTGATAAAAAACACCACATACGCTGCACAGGAGACAAAAGTCACAGCCAATACGGCCATGAAGAGTATGGAGCTGATTTCAACAATCATTTTGTCAACCACCTGGTCGATTAGTTTTTTATTTCTTTCCTGAGATGATCAATGATGTTTTGCACATCACAGATTTCAGGAAGCTGCCTCTTCAGATCATTTTCTAAAGCCTGCCAGTCATCTGCTATAATATGACGCAGGCATTTATCGCTGTCAATCTGCTGGAATACTGGCCGCAGACTTTCCGGGCGCCAGCTGCTCGTCAGCAATTGCTGTCTGATTTGTGAAAACAGTTTCACCAGTACAGAATATTCGGGCCCGAATTCCTTTTCCAGCTGTTTACGTAATTTCTTCGAGAGCGCCGGGCTGCCGCCGCAGGTTGAAACAGTGACCAGTAGATCGCCGCGTCTGATAGTTGCAGGGACCTGAAAATCGCAGATCTCAGGATCTGTTACACTGTTCAGCAGAACCTTTTCTTCGGCTGCCTCTTCGCTTATCGCGGACTGAATCCGACGATCGTTGGTTGCGGCAATACAGAGAAAAGCACCTTTCAGATCACCTATCCGATAACATCTATTTTCATAGGAGATATTCCGTTCCGCAATCAGTGTAGCTATTTCAGCGCTTACCTCCGGACTTATTATCACAAGAGCAGGATCACACTCAAGAAGCGTACGCAACTTTCGCAAAGCTACACGTCCGCCGCCGATAAGCACGCATTTTCTATTGGTGATATTAAGATTGACCGGATAGAGATTCATGCAGGTTTATCCAAGAAAATAATACGAGAAGCCAGGTGCTGTGGATATGTAACCGTAATATCCGAAGAAAGGCAGACAATTACGCTTCAGCAGAGCCATCAGATTATCGGAGCTTGAAATGGGCAAAAACTCGGCAGCCCCCTGGACGCATCCAAGTATAAGTGCTTTAATCAGTTCCACAATACCTCGTTCAACACTTCACAGTCGCCTGAAGATAATACGATGGCCGATGATGCTCAACCGGTCGAGTACCCTACTTTGGCAAACCGATAATGTCAATACAGTTCGAACACCAAGCCAGCCTTGGAAGAGCCGCTCAATCAATATTTTAAAGGACTGAAGAGATATCTTTTACAAGTTCAGAATGTGAAACTGCACCCTGATACATTTTGACAACATTGCCGCTTTTATCAACCAGAAAACTTGTCGGAATAGTGTAGATCCCGCCGTAGGCCTGAATAATGTCATAGTCTCCCATGAGAATGGGGTAATTCACCGAAAACTCATCAATAAACTTCTCTACATCATCTATCTTGCCTTGATCCATTGAAATTGCCACAACTGAAAACCCCTGGTCCGCATATTCCTTTTGCACCTCAACCAAGGCAGGAGCCTCCTGGCGGCAAGGCGGACACCAGGTTGCAAAAAATGTCAGAAGAACAGCCTTATCTTTATATTCTGAAGAATCGATCATCTTGCCGGACTGAACACTTTTCAGCGAGAACGGAGGCATCTCCGTTCCAGCAAGAGAAAACGTAGAAACACAGAGAGTCAGAACAATGACCATCACTCCAAACATCTTTTTTGTAATCATATTTTCACCACATCAAGTACCTTCTTAAATAGTTTAATTACCACATATTGACCTTATCCTTTCTCGCCGGAAAGTCAATGAGCAAAACATACTATTGAGAAATATTCTCACTCTCAGTAGGCTTGCTGAAAAAGAAAAACGTTGATAGAAATAGAGGATGAGTTTAAAAATATCTGTTTCCAAGTGGTTTCAAACCCAAGACAAGAACTCATTATCAATCATTTATCATGACAACATTATCGCATCTACGAAATATCTTCCTGGCACTTACGTTCTCCTTTCTCGCCACATCAACAGTTTATGCCGATCTGGTGGACAAGGTTGTAGCTGTTGTTAACGATGACATCATCACGCTTACCGATCTGGAAAAAGAGACTTCCCAATTTGAGAAAAAAGTCATCGAAAAGGCCCCGGCCGACCAGGTCGATGCAGCCGTAAAACAAATGCACGATGATATTCTTAATCAAATTATTGAGAACAGGATAATCGCACAGGAAGCAAAAAAAATTGGCGTCTCTGTAACAGATGAAGATTTTGACAAAGCCTATCAGAACCTGCTTGACAGAAACGGCGTCACCCCTGAGCAATTTGCCGAAGAGCTTAACAGCAAAGGCATTTCCGTCAGCTATCACAAAAAGATGTTCAGGGAACAGATGCTGCAGTCCAAGGTTGTTACCTATCAGGTTAGATCCAAAATTGTCGTTACTGAAAACATGATCGAGGACTATTACACCAATAAATACACAGAGAAAATCGATGATGACGGGTATTATCTGCAGCAGATCGGCATCAGTGCAAAAGATGGTGTTCAGGAGGCCGCACGGGAACAAATTGAGCGCGTCCGTAATCTTGCCCTTTCCGGCAGTTCATTTCCTGAGTTGGCAAAAAAATTCTCTGACCTCCCATCGGCCGCCGACGGCGGCGATATTGGGGTCTTCAAAGCGGACGAAATGTCTAATGACATGAGAAATGCTATTACTTCTGCACCGCCTAATGGTATAACCGACATTATCGAAACGGCTGATGGATATCAGTTTTTCAAGGTATCAGCCCAGAAAAAGGGAGAAGTATTAAATAAAATCCCCTACGATGTGGTTAAAGAAGAGATTCGGAATCTCCTATTTGACCAGCAATTTCAGGAAGAATATACAAAGTGGATGCGTGAGCTGAAAAAACAGGCTTACATCAAAATTTTATAGTCAGGCCTTCAAACCTTTTACACTTCATTACAAGAATCAGATGGCAAGTGATATTGACACAAATGATACCAAGGAAACGTTAGGTCAGTTTCTATTGAAAAGCAGATTGCAAAAGAATGTCGACCTGCGCGATATGGCCGACGAAACCAAAATTTCAATGGCAAATCTCCAGGCAATCGAAAATGATAATTATGCCAAACTGCCCTCGCTGACATTTTCAAGAGGCCTCTATACCATATATGCCAAAAATCTTGGCCTTGATGTCGAAGAAGTTCTGGAAAGATTTTCCGAAGAAAGTGCCAAGGCGCTGCACAACAATTCACCAAAGCCTACCCCGTCCATTCTTGCAAAAGAAGTAGGCTCCATGGCAGAACGTCCTCCTGCTCCCCCGACTTCACTGTTCGGACTCATCTTTATTATTTTCATCATTCTTGTTGCCCTCGGCTGCTGGTACTATTCCATCAACCCAGCAACCTATGTAAGCAAGAAATTGAGAGGTCTCGAAACATCCAGCCCGTCAGAGACAGCAGTTCAGGCCGAAGTTGAACAACAAACAAGTAGCAATCCCCCCCAGGCAGCACCAGCACCCCAAGAAACACCTGCGGCGCCCCCGGCAGTAACAGTTGCGGAACCAGCAAGTGATCAGCCGGCTGTGGTACAGA
>QKIH01000056.1 GCA_003249645.1 Desulfobulbaceae bacterium
AAGCGGCCGCATCAACCCGTCCAGCCCAAGGCTTTCACGAATATCTTTATACATGATCCGAACGGGTTGGGTACGAAAAGTGACAGGATTCTTTTCAAAAATTTCACCAGCAGGCGGGATATTCTGAGGCTGCTGTCTCAGCTGTTTTAAAATAGCAGTCAGTTCCATTTGCATCTGCGCCGCAGTCCGGAACCTCTCATCAGGATCTTTTGCAAGCCCCCTTGCGACAAACGCATCCCAGACAGCATCGACTGCCGGATTAACCTCGGCGGGTTTTAGTAAAGCGCCATTTTCCCAGACAGGCAGCCTGCCGGTTAAAAGCCTGTATGCTATTGCCCCGACGCTATACAGGTCACACCGTTCATCGACTGCTCCGGCATTTTTCTTTTGCTCAGGTGCAGCATAATACGGTGTACCAACCTGCATGCCGGGAATTGAAAAGGTTGCTTCACCGCGAACTAAAGAAAGACCAAAATCGATAATCTTGATTCGGTTATCATCGGTTATCATCAGGTTCCCCGGTTTGAGATCACGATGTACAACGCCTGCAAAATGAAGCCGCTCAAGCCCAAGCAAAATCTGTGAAAGATAGTGACAGCATTTTTTGCCGTCAATGACCCGAGTCGGTTTCTCTATGTCGTATGCTTCACCGATAGTGGTACCGAGCATGTGGGCAAAGTACTCTAAAACGATAAACGGCACACCATCATCCGTATCACAGTCAAGCACCTTGGCCACATGGGCATGACTGATTTCCCCCATGATTTTTGCTTCATAAAGGAACATCTCCGCCAGCCTTTCTTCGCCAACAAGCTCAACAAATAACTCACTGCGCGGTTTCAGGATTTTCAGGGCGACAATTCTGCCTGTGATCGGTGCATGTGCTTTATACACACTGCTCATACCGCCCTGGCCTAATCTGCCGACTATCTCATAGCGCCCGATCTTCTTCATGTTCTACCGTAACCGTGAACCATAAATGGCAGGAAAACCAAGCCGCTCAATCTTCTGGATGGTCTTCTCAAAATCATACTCAACAGCGATGACCTCCAGCAGGCAGCTGATAGAATCAAACATAATATATTTAGCCCTGTTATCCCTGTCTCTTGGCTGCCCGACACTGCCGCAATTGATAATGTATTTTTTCATGCAATCAAGCCGCTGTTCACCACATTCAAGCCAACCTCTTTCCACCGTCTCATGATCACCGCAAACCAGTGAAAGCGTATGGGTATGACCGACAAAATAAAACTGATAAGGATGAATTTCAAAGAGCTGACGAATAACTTTATCAGAACAGTTTCTCAAATAAGTGAGAAATGACTTTGGCGGGAAACCATGCACAAAAAGCATGTTGTCAATTATAATATTATGAGGTAACTCAGCAAGATATTTAATATTTTCATCACTAAGCAGTTGTTCTGTCTGCTGATTATTTTCAATGACCTGAAAATTCATCCAGTTACGGTACTTTTCCTGTCGGAAACCGGCCTCGTGGTTGCCGACAAGACAATGAAATCCCCGCTGACGAATAAACTCAATAACCCGGGCGGGATCGGGTCCGTAGCCAATCATATCGCCGAGACAGATCACCCGGTCCGGACTATATTTGTCAAGATCGGCAACCACAGCCTCCAGAGCCTCAAGGTTGCCGTGAATATCTGACAAAACGGCTATCAGCACTTATTCCTCTCCTTTCAGCAATTCTTCAAGCTCATCCCATCTTGTATATAAGGTCTCCAAATCAACTTCAGCCGCCTGCAGCTTTTTCCAACAGCTGTCAAGTGCTTCCGGATCTGCTACCGTCTCAGGAGCCTCCATTTTCGACTGCAGCTGTTCGACCAACTCTTCCGCCTTCTGAATCCGTTCTTCTATGGTATCATAATCGCGCTGATCCATATAAGAGAGTTTTCCTGCTTTTCGCTTTTTCGGCTTCGTTTCAGTCGTTTTTTCATTCTCTGTCTTTTTGGGTTGGCTCTGTTTTTCAAGTTCTTCGAGCGATGCAAGCCATTGACGGTAGTCACTGAAGTAGGTCACATTGCCTTTGCCGTCAAATCCGAGCACCCTGTCGCACACGCGGTCAAGCAGGTAACGGTCATGGGTTACCAGCACCAAGGCACCCGGGAAACCCATGAGGCTTTCTTCCAGGACATCAAGGCAGTTAATATCGAGGTCGTTGGTCGGCTCATCAAGAAGAAGAATATCAGCCGGCTGCCTCACCAACTGGGCAATTAAAATTCTAGCCTGTTCTCCGCCGGAAAGCTGCCCAACCGGAGTCTCCAGCTGATCCGGTTTAAACAGGAATCTTTTAGCCCACGAGACAACGTGAATCGGCCTGCCTTCAAATATAACCGAATCACTGTCAGGCGACAGAGCGCGCTTTAAACTCAACTCCTTGTCAAGCTGCTCTCTTCGCTGATCAAAACTGACTATTTTCAGTCCTTCAGCTGTAAAAATTGTTCCGCTGTCAGGCCGGGCACCGCTCTCATCGGCACTTTCAGCCAGAATTTTCATCAGGGTAGATTTCCCGCAGCCGTTCCTGCCGAGCAGGCCGAGTTTCATTCCGGGCGAAAGAAACATATCAAGATCACTGAAAAGCGGATTCCCTTCATAGTTCTTGCTTATTCCTTTAGCTTCAAGCAGCTTTTTTGTTTTTCTTCCAGTAGTATCAAAATTCATCCGAACGTTTGACTGCTCCCTGTTCCGGGCTTTGACATCACCAAGCTGGGAACTCAGACGATGAGCTTCATCTATCCTGTACTGGGCCTTGGTTGTTCTGGCTTTGGGCATTCGGCTCAGCCATTCCGCTTCTCTCCGAACCTTATTGGAAAGCCGCACTTCCTGCTCACTCTGCAAGGTCAGAAATTTCTCCCTTTCTTCAAGAAATGTAGAATAACTACCGTTGACCTGTAAAGAACCCTCCGGATAAACAGCAGAAAGTTCAATTATCCGATTGGTACAATTTTCAAGAAAACTCCTATCATGACTAACAACAATATATGACTGCGGAGCTGCTTCGCCGCCGCTTTCAAACAGTTCTTCGAGCCATAGAATCCCTTCAATATCAAGGTGATTGGTGGGTTCATCCATTATAAGCAGATCAGGTTCGACAACGAGCGCTCTGCAGATAGCAAGCCGCTTTCTCCAGCCGCCGGAAAGAACCCCTGCTTTTTCATTCACATTTTCAAATTCAGCCCTGCTC
>QKIH01000008.1 GCA_003249645.1 Desulfobulbaceae bacterium
GGGAGACCTGAAACGATTTATTGGGAGAAAATGGCTTTGGGTCTAGATGTATGCTTCATGGAGGAGGAGTATATTATGACAAAACGATTCAGACATATTCATTTATTCCAGCGACTGCAATTTTTATCCGGTATTTTCTTTATTTTTATCCTTATTGTCTTTCTTTGTACGCCGTTCTCGCTGTTAGGCCAAAACAATCCAAAACTAAATTCTGATACGGTCAGCGCCCAAGGCAAACAAAAGGGAAAACAAAAAGGCAAACAAAACGGCAGCGAGTCGAGTCAGACTGTTGCTTCAGAAAACATCTCAACTGAAACTTCATCCTCAGCAAAAGGACAGAAAAAAAACGGAGGCCATACATCAGGAGCAACCAGTTCCTCAGCATCGACCGGTTCTGCAGCCAATATGTCCCAAGGAAAACATGGCGGCCACGAGGGAAAGGGGTCGACCCATTCTCTCCTTGATGTCAGTCTTACATCAGAAGATGACACGACTTCTGACCGGCCGCCCTGGGCAGGAAAAAATGGTGATCATTCTCAGAAACCAGGCGGCGGAAACCACGGAGCAGAAACATCTAAAGGAGATAATTACGGCGACTTGTATGTAATGTCTCGTTATGATGACGGCACACTTATTTATTATACAGCAGACGGAGAAGTCTGTGAGGATAGTGACGGCTGCTATCCGGCTACCATTCTGAGTACCGGAGAGCTGTTTATTCTGGTTGATGACGTAGACCCGCCCGAGGATAACGTAGTAGAAGTCGATTTCGGCCGCTTAAATATTGCCCGGGCTCCGGATAAAGTTCTCGAGCATGCTCTTGATGAAGCCCTGTCAAAACTGGATGGAGCAGAAATAACACTAGAAAACCTCAGTCTTTTAACGGATGCATCGGGAAGACTTTTAACCTACGATGAGGAGGGCGAGTTAACGGCAACAGCAATAGACTCGCCACTGGAAAATCTGGCTCTGTACCAGGCAATTCTCGAACAATACGACAGTACTTCTGACGCAGAAACTATTACAATACATTCGGGCCCGTACTCTATCACTATTGAAGTTGAAGCACTTCCGCAATTGCTTGCATCAGCTTTAGCTGCCGCTGCAGATAAAACCGAAACTATCGAGATAGACGAGGTCGTTTATCTGAGTGTTTTTCTGGAAGTCGAAGAACAGCTCGCTGATTTGGTCGAGGCATATGAAGACTGGTATTCCCCAGAGACCTTTTACGCTGGAACAGTGACTGTTCTTGATCAATCTGACCCGGCGAATCTGACCTGGGTTTCCGGTGAATTACTGTCTTTTGTTACAATGACGGATCCAATCCCCACTATTAATGATGATACCAACGGGATTGATGTCTTTACCCAGGCAGTAGATGACTCGTTACAGATACTGGAGTTTTTACATGACAGCGTAGTATATCCGACAACTCTGTAAATACTGGGGAAGTTTATTAGCAAGGCAGCACAAAATAGCATTGCTGCCTTGCTAACTATTTAACCGAATTGATTAACCATATTCTTATTTTTCCTCTTCGGCATTTTGCAGGAATCGACGCAGAAAAAGCCGAATGGTCAGGAAATGAAACGGAAGATTGGTGGTGAGAATCAAAGGAGGAAACATGCCAGAAATCACCGATTCAGGACAGAGCGTGGTAAAAACTCAAATTGGTGTCTGCACGAAAGCCTTTGGTACCGTCAGGGCAGTTTCAGATGATGGCGAAGCAAGGCAGCTTCATTATTTGAGCCCGGTATTTCTCAATGACCATATTTCTACAGGGCATCATGGAAAGGTATCTATTTCACTTAGTCAATTAACAGAAAACAGTCATGTTGAACTTGGTCGTCTTTCTAAAATCACCTTTGACCAGGAAACTCTCAATGAACTTCTTCCCGTTCCGGAAGAAGAACAAATCTCCAGCGTCGAGCAGATCCAGCTGGACATCCTGGCAGGATCCATCGATTTAACAACTGATCTGCCTGCATCTGCTGCCGGGCCGACTGATCCGGGAATCTCGGCCAGAGGGGGCGGCAGACATATAGTCAGGTTTGATCTTATCGGAGACGAAACGACTCCTGTTTCAGGCAATCTTGGAACGACAGGGGTTATAAATATATTCTCCAGCGGCATTACAGCCAGTGCAGCTGCTCCGGCAGAGGAACCGCCGGCAACCTTTTCTACAAGCTCTTTTGCAAGTCCTGCAGCAGAAGCTGCTTCTCTGTCAGAGACGGCCCCTTCGTCAGAAGCTGACAACTCTCTGCTGGCAGATGACGTTCAGGATGCAATTCTGGTCGACGAGGAGGGTAATTTTCTGATAGCTGATCTCAGCCTTGCATATAACGGCCCGGGAATGGCCTCGGTAACCATTGCCCCGCTTGATGAGGACGGCAATCGGGTTCAAGACGGAGCTCTCATTTATGAAAACGGCCAGCCACTGCAACTTCAAGGTCAATTTGTATACTGGCAGGACAACGGCGACGGCAGCTGGAGTGCCGTTACCTCAAGGCTTGTTACAACCTCTGAGGATGAGCAGACGTCAGAGGAACATGAAGAAGAGAATCAGACAGAATCCCTGCTATTTTACGATAGTGAAGGCCAGCTCACAGTAACAATCACCGCCGTTGATTACTCCCACGGCGGATCAGAAACTTCCGGCATGATTCACGCCAACGGTCAGGGTGCAGGTGTCGGCAACCCCTTTATCAATCTCGACATATCAAATGGCGCCGTGACCAGTGAGAAGATGATCTTTTCGTTCAGCAGCGCTGTAGACAGTATTTCCTTCAATATTGATCATCTCAGCGGTGCATCGGGTTCCAACACGGCCGAAATTGCCCAATGGACTGCCTATCTGGCAGGTGCGGAAGTTGCCTCCGGCACCCTTATCGGACAAGGCCAGGGTTCCAGCGCACAGGCCGACCAGACCCTGAGTATAGGAGACTCTGATCCTCTACTCGTCTTTGACTGTGTAGTTCTCTCCTGCTTTGTTCCTACGAACCTGGATCCTGCAGAAGAAGTTTCTGCACAGGGCTATCGTGTGGGAGATTTCACACTCGAATACACTGCATCGGGAGTGGAATATGAGTTTTACGGTAAATTGAAGACGGGCAACGCTCATTCCGGAGAGTCAGGTACCGATTCCGATCATGGGGACAATGGAGCCTCCGGGGAGGATTCCGACACCGATGACAACTATACCTCTATTGTTCTTTTTACCATTTCACCTGAAATGAACAGCGACGGGACCTACTCCGGCATGTATGTCGTTGAACAGGAAAACAATTTTCATGACAATACGTTTTCGATATCCCTGACAGGTGCTCAGGGTGGAAAAGCCGAAGTGAAAGAATATAGCGATGGTGAAATGACAGTGGTTATTACGGCTACCGATCACAGCCATCAAAGCGGAGAGGAAATTGCCGGAGAGGTCCATGCAAACGAACAGGGCATGGGGATATCCAACACCTTCATCAATATGGACTCAGAGGGAAGTGAAGTCCTCCATTTTGCCTTTCAGGATGCCGATGGTGACCCGCTCAGCGTGAGAGAAATCACTCTCGGTATCGATCATCTTAGCGAGGCTCACGGCGAGGAGAATTTATATCCCGAAACGGCTCTCTGGACAGCGTATTACATTGAGGAGGACGGCACGACAACAGAAGTCGGCTCAGGCTCCTTTGACGGCTACGGTCAAGGTTCCGGCAGCCAGGCGGATCAACTGCTTACCATAAGCATCACCGGAAGCAATGGAGAACCAGTATATTTTAATGCATTGGACATGTCCTTTGCCGACAACTCCCTCCATGGTGAGATAGATGAAGAATGCGGCCAGGGTTATCGGATCAGCTCTATTTCAGGCATTCTCGATCCGGGTGATCATACCTTTGATTTTGAAGCAGATATGAGCGAAGACTCCCTTTCTACATCGACGGTGCTGTTTGAAGTGACCTTTGATGGCGACGGTGTCGTCATCGGTGAAGATGATTCCGAAGTCATTTCGGGAAGCAGTCAGAATGACTATCTGAACGGATCAGGCGAATATGATGTTATCTATGGCAACGACGGCAACGACATTCTGATCGGAGGTGATGGCGACGATCTCCTGTTTGGCGGTGACGGCGAAGACCAGCTCGTTGGCGGGGATGGCGTTGATGCATTGTTTGGTGACAATTCCAACCAACCGGATAATTCGGCGGATCGTTTTGATACAGATGAAGAAGAAGATGGTGAAGTGTATGACTATGCCCCGGGTGAAGGAGATACGGTTTCTCCTGATCTGCTCGATAATCTGGTGCCGATATCTTCCTGATAACCGGACTCAGGTTTCCCGGTTCTCACCGCCGCCAAAGGAAGAATCGTGGAATCGGATATAATGCTGGTGTCTTAAAGCCATGCCATACCTCAAACAGTAGAGGTGCGGCATGGCTTTTATTAAAGGCTATTCAGCAAGTGTATTTTGGTCGCTTATTGCACCAGATCCTGCAGCCTCTTCTGGCTTCAATGAAAAATTGACTATTTTATCGGCCTGCCAGGCTTTAACCGTCATAAAGAGGTCTTTGGCGCTGGAGCTGTTTACGATATAGTTGTCGTCTTTTTTGACGAAGCTGTAGACTATATTCTTGCCGTCGTCCATGGTAAGAGTCAGCCTGGTTTCGGCTTTGTCACCGAAACGAGCCGCAGCATCCTTTTGGGCAACCAGATCCTGCGGACTCAGGTTTGCAAGAGCAGTGAGTAGTTCTTCAATCCGTGCTGTATCCGTTGTTCGCGGCTCATTCCCTGAAACAGACCAGGCATCCTTGTCTTTTAACAGTTCCTGCCCGCCAACGGTTATCCCGCTGACCTTTTTACTGTCAATCTTCAGACAGCTCTTATCAAGCCAGTCAACAGGCTTGGCAGAGAAATCGACACTGTTGAGCGCCAGGCTGTATACCGCCTTGCTGCCGTTTTCTCTCACATAACTGTGCTGATATCCTGCAACTGATCCGATGTAGAGGTCGGCAGCTTTCTCCGTTCCATTCCAGGCAACCATATGATACAGGTAATTCTGCTCTCCTGTTTTGAAACGTTCTGCAGAGCCTTCTGATGTGGCAACAGCAAGGCCCTTGTTCGAGATGGAAAGGGTATCAAGCAAGGCCTTGATCTTTCCAGCATCAACCGGGACTCCAGGGCTCTTCTCCAATTGCCAGCCGTTACCAGCTGCAGCAAAATGCAGACTGTTCTTTTCACTGTCGGTAAGATTAATTGAACTCACCTTCCTGCTGTTCAATTCCGGGAAAAGAGAGACGCTTGCCCCTGCCCCGTCATCAGCATGATTACCGGTTAAAAACGCCGTCAGCCCAAGCTGGATAACAAGCAGAATAACGGCCCCATAGATAATTCTCTTTAACATCATCACACCCTCCTTTGTGCAGGAAGAATCATTGCCAGCGCTCTTTTTTCCCTTCTGGCTTTTACAATTCTTTTTATCAACCAGATAACCAGCAACCCGAAAACAGCCAAACCATAGTTAAGATATTCCCAGAAACGCTGTTGTTCGCGACTCATCGGCAAGAGCGGCCGTGAAAAGTGACTCCTTCCTCTCAGGGCCATCAGGCCGCTGTCTTCAGTTGCCCAGTCAATTGTGTTGGCAATCAGCTGTACAGGTTCAAGATATGATGTTCCGTTCACACTTGCGGAAATACCAAGCACAGTGTCTCCTAGAAAGCTTGATGACGAAAACACTACAATCCTGGATGATTCCGGCGACTTATCAACCTGTCTATAAATCACCTGTTTTCCATCTTTCGCTTTGGCAACATCTTTTTCAGTCTGCGCTTCAGAGACTGCAGGCTGCATCAGTGGTGATTCCTTATCTGCAAAGTAGGAGGAAAAGCTGCCCTGAATCATTACACCGAGCAGACTGCGCTTCTGCTCTTTTCCGACAGGAAAACCAAGCTCACCGTATTTTCTGAGATCAGGCTGAATATTGGTGGAGGAAGAGGTCCAGCTCTTTTGCGAGCTTTCAAGAAGACGTACCACTTTTCTGTCTGCATTTTTCGCCGCATCGATTTCAAGAGGAGACGCCCAGTCCATGGTTAACTGGTTCAACCCGCCGACAATGCCGCTATTTTCATTCATACCGTCTGCCCTTATATCAACAAAATAGGGATAGTTGAGCAGATGTGTCTCCCGGATAGTCAGGCCGCCGACATTGCGGTTTACAGGTATCGGGAAGGCGCTGTTCTGGCTGTCAAGAACCATGGTCTTGTCGATATCGATCCCGTTGTGTTCAAGCCAGCGGACAAATCCTGACTCAGCCGGGTTAACTGATACACTACTCTGCAGCACCGGGGTAAATGAAGAAGTTGAGACAATGACCGTTCCACCCTGCATGAGAAACTGGTCTACAGCAAAAATCTGCTTATCATTCATATTTTTCGGTGAAACAACGAGCAGGATATCGGTTTCAGAAGGAACATGGCCGTCTTTCAGGCTTGTCTCGGTAATAACATGCTCTTGTGACAACACCTTTTTCAGGGTGTTAAACTGTTCACCGCTTGCCGGTATGCCATATTGCGGCATTGCCGGCGTCATTGGAGGCGTTGAGAGAGCAACTGTCTTGGTAAAACCCTTGTCAAAACGTTTGATTCCCGCAGTAATTGAACGCTTCAGGTCATCACTGTTCAGGTTTTCTGGCAGAGGAATCTCAAAATTCTGGTCACCGCTCGTGAGCGTCATGTAAAACCAGAAGGTTCTGCGGTCAAGCAGGCTGGCCCTCATCGGCTTGAAGCCATATTTACTGGAAAGTTCCTGGGCAACCTTGCCGTGATTCTGCTCAGGGTTGATGACCTGCCAGCTCAGTTTTCCCTTGCTTTCATCACCCAGAGAAGCCGCCATCTCTTCAAACTTCTGCCTGAGCGGCACCAGCTCTTTCGGAAGTCTCTGATCAGGTGAAAAATAGCCGGTCAGCTGAATATTTTTTGAGATGGTGCTGAAAATATCACCGCCGCCCTGATAGCCGTAAAGCACCTTCTTGATCGCCTTGGTGACGTCATATTCCGGATTGCGAAGCTCAACCTGAATATTCTGGCTGTTCTGCGCCTTAACCTCGATAAGATCTCTGAAACCAAGGGTTTCAAACTGATCTCCATACTGGATCAGGATATTGAAATAGGAATTGGTCACCGAAGCCTGATATTTGTCAGCCGTCTGAAACGGAACAGGGCGAATACCATATTTGCGCGCCGCCTCGCTCTCGACATCAGGATTATCCTGCGGATTGACAAACTCCACATGAACGTTCTTGCCGCCTGCAATCGCGTATTCCCGCAGCATATCTTTCAGCTGCGGAACCAGTGGGGCAAGCAGCGGATGGGTTTGCGGGGAGAAATAGCCGCGAATAAGCAGCGGTTCCTTGACCTGTTTCAGGTAATTGCGGGTCTGGTCAGATATGGAATAGATCTTCTGGCGAGTCATATCGAGGCGCAGCCCGGTGATCGGTGTCAACCAGAAATTGGCAACGATCAGATTGAGGACAAGCAGTGCCGACGCCAGCTGCCAGCTCCGGTGATGGCTGTTTGCCGCATTGCCCGACCAGCGGATTTTCTCGAGTCCGTAGACATTGAGGCAGAGAAAGATGGCGGTAATTGAAAGATAATAATAGATGTCTCTGATATCGAGCACACCTCTGGTGATCGACTCAAACCTTGAACCTGTACCAAGCAGTTTGAGCATTTCACTGCCGCTGTTGCCGAAAAATGAGGTAATGGCATCAGAACCGACAAGATAAAAAAGACAGCAGATCAACGAGGTAACAATCAGGCTAATTATCTGGTTCTCTGATTTAACACTTACATAAAGACCTATTGCAATATAGGCTGCAGCAAGAAAAATGGTTGCCGCATAGCCGCCCAGAACCGGGCCCCAGTCAAGCGGGCCGAGCAGGCTGACAGTAATGGGAAGAGGCAGCGTCAGCAGCAGTGCCAATATCACCAGACCGAGGCAGGCAAGAAACTTTCCGGCCACCAGAACAACCGGTTTGACCGGGGCTGTCAGCAGCATCTCAAGGGAGCCGGAACGGTGCTCCTCGGCCCACATCCTCATGGTGACCGCCGCAGTAAGGAAAATAAGCAGTATCGGCATCCATTCGAACATGCCACGTATTTCTGTAATATTTCTGGCAAAAAAGGTATCGACCCAGAAAAAGATGAACAGCGTTACCGCAAGAAAGGAACCGAGAAAAATAAAGGCCATCGGTGAACTGAAAAATGAGCCGAACTCTTTATATGCTATCCGTTTTAGAATATTCATTTGCTGTTTCTCCTTTAGGCGCTGATCTCTGCAAAAACAGTTTCAAGATTTCTCTCTTCGTAATGCATCGAATAGAGATTCCAGCCCCTCTCTACAACGCGCTTTGCTATCTCGGCAGCGGCAGCGGCCTTGTCTGCATCTTCATCAACTGTCAGGGCAAATTCATTATGCCGGCTTTTGGCCTGTGAGCATCCCATGGAGGTGATTTTTTTGACGGCAGGCACCGCCTTAAAGAGCTGTTCAGCATCATTGCCGGATGCATCGAGGCTGAGACAAAGACGACCCTCCCGCTTGAGCTGGGCAAGACTTGAATCAAGCGCCAGTCTGCCGTTTTTAATGATCAGCACCCGGTCACATACAGCCTGTACCTCCTGAAGGATATGGGTCGAAACAATAACTGTGGTTGTTGCGGCCAGTTCTCGTATGAGGCCGCGCATCTGCTGTATCTGGGTCGGATCGAGACCGTTGGTCGGCTCATCGAGAATCAGGATGTCCGGTTTATGGAGAATGGCCTGGGCTACCCCGACCCGCTGCCTGTATCCCCTGGACAGGGTGGCAATCATGTCTCCTGCCTTGGCTGCAAGTGCCGTTTTTTCAACGGCATCCCGTATCCATGCGGCCCTGTTGTTGTCGGCCACACCATGAAGGGCGGTGCAGTAATCCAGATAGGCCAGAATGGTCATGTCCGGATACACCGGGCAGTTTTCGGGCAGATAGCCTATTTTTTTCTGAATGTTTTCCCGCTCCGAGCGAATCTGCAAACCATCAATGGTTATACTGCCGCTTGTAGGCTCCAGGTATCCGGTCAGCATCTTCATGATTGTCGATTTCCCGGCACCATTATGCCCGAGCAGACCGACGACCTCGCCTTTCCGGATAGAAAAAGTTACATCTGCAACAGCTTTGAAGTCTCCGTAGTTCCGCGTAAGATTTTCTACTTGAATCATCTTCACTACTCCATAAACAGCTGATCAAAATTGTAAAATTAAAGAAGATACCTGTGTAAAGAGTGGTTCTATGGACATAGAGGATAAGAAAAAACGTGAGGTGCAACTATCGTTAAACGATAACCGGATGCAGAACAGTAAATATCAACTCCCCCGGCCAGACCCATTTCCAAGGTATGGTCTCTGTTAACGAGTAGCTATTATATTAAGCGAAAATCTGAATTCAATATGTCCACCGGCATTCGCAGTATTTGTAATAAAAATGTAATGTTGCATGCGGTATTGGTGGTCTTGTGCATTCGTGCTCGAAAAGATGAAGGCCCGCTTGGTACAAGAATAGAGACAGTGGAATCAATGAAAAATAGAACCTGCAGAATGGCTATCTAGTCTTCAGATGAAACTGTTGCATGTGCAGCATCAAGCACATTGCGAACGGCGGTGGCCAGATCCTGTTTGAGAACCGGCTTCATAAGAAATTTCTTTACTCCGAGTGCTTCGGCCTTCTTGCCGTCTATCAATTCGCTGAATCCGGTACAGAGTATGATCGGGCGCGTTTATCGCGTTAATAAGTTCAACGCCGTCCAGTTCAGGCATTGTCATGTCGGTGATGACAAAATCAAAACTTTCCGGCGATTGCTGAAATATTTGCACAGCCTCTTTGCTGTTGGTGGTTGCTGTAACAGTGTAACCAAGGCTTTCCAGGATATCTTTTATCATTTCTGAGAGTAATTCCTCATCATCCACGACGAGTGCTCTCTCGTCTCCTTTCGGATAGTCAGGCAGGACTGACTTGGCATCAGCCGGGCCGGCAGCATTAACTCGCGGCAGATAAATGTGAAATGTCGTCCCCTTTTCAGGTTCACTGTAGACCGAAATCGAGCCTGCAAATGCCTTTACTATTCCATGAACAACAGCTAAGCCCAGTCCGGTTCCCTCATTTTTGCTTTTGGTGGTGAAATAAGGATCAAAAATCTTCGACAGGTACTCCTTTTTAATGCCATGGCCCGTGTCGCTTACTATCAGCTCCACATATTGCCCTGGATATAATCTGGCTCCGTTGAATATGGATTCGTCTTTTGGAATATTGACCTGTCTCAACGTTACCGCCAATGTCCCGCCGGTTTCACGCATTGCGTGATACGCATTTGTACAAAGATTCATGATAATCTGGTGAATCTGGGTAGGATCGGAGAGTACCAATCCGCTGTCCTGATCAATATCCTGTTTGATTGTTATGGTTGTAGGTATGGAAGATCGCAATAATTTCAAGGCTTCCAGGATAATCACATGAACGTCCACCGGCACCAGGGCATCCTGTGATTTTCTGCTGATATTGAGAATCTGTTTGACCAGCTGTTTAGCCCTGTCTCCGGCAACAAGTACTTTTTCGAGATCATTTACCACCGGACCTTCTTTGAGTTTGGCCTTTGCCAGTTCGGAATATCCGATAATGGCAGAGAGTATATTGTTAAAATCATGAGCAACCCCTCCTGCAAGGGTGCCGATTGACTCCATTTTCTGTGAATAAATCAGCTGTTGCTCAAGTTTTCGCAGGTTTGTGATATCGCGGGCAAAACACAGTGTTGCAGGAGCCCTGTTCCATTCGATAACAACTGTACCGAGCTGCAGGGTGAGTTCATCGTTGTTCTTAGATATTATTCTGGCAGTATAGGCCGGTGGTACTGTTCCCCCGGCAAGCCGCTCGTGAAAATTATTGAGAACCAGCTGTCGATCATCCGGGTGGAAAAAGGTGGTAAAAGGCTGTGCTGCAATCTCTTCGCGTGAAAAGCCGAGCAATTCAACGGTCCTTGTGTTGAAAAACACAAGTTTATCATTCTGTGCAACACAGATGGCATCATTGGAGTTTTCGACCAGTATTCTGTATTCCTGTTCCTTTTCAGTGATTTTTTGCAATGCCGCCTGGAGTTGTCTCTTTCTCTTGCGCAGTTTTTCAAGATGTCGCCTTGTTCTCCAGCTGTTAATAAAAAAGAGGCACATGAACAGAAAAACAATTTCACTGACATCTTCAAAAGGGTCAAAATATGCTGTTATCCCGTCATGTTCGAGGATATTTGAGAAGGTAATGAATGTGTACAGACATGAGGAGAGCAATATAGGAATATATTCACTCTGGGAAAGCCGCAAACGACGCCTGTTCCGGATCAGCGTACCTGTTGCCAGGGAAAAGAAGACAAACGAAATAATGCTCAGCACTGTATACATATTCATGCTTCCGTCTCAGCCCCTTCGTTCCTGTTTTCCGCTGTCTTAACTCTCTCGGCAATAAAGAGACGAATAGCCAGATAAAACGCTACCGAAGCCAGTGCGATGAACACATGTTCCAGAATATTGAATAAGGTCGGAAATATCCACTCCTCTACCACGGTAAAAATATTTGACCCCAGAAGGAAGAGAAACGACAGAAAAAAGTATTTTGCTCCAGGAAGTTCCTCATTCCTGAACAACACAATAATTAATGGAAGGGCAACAAGAAAAAGAAGAAGAACGAAAGGTTCTGTTGATTCCATAGCTCACTTGAGATTACAAACGGGTTTTAAAGTTTAGACAGATAATTTCCTGCCTCCCAGTAGTCATTCTGTATTATTTTTTAACAGTATAGCACATAAAAATTGTAAAATTAAATGGGTCGATGACTTGATATATCTTTTGTCTTTACTTGCCTAAATCTGATTGTCCGCGGCAGATGATACCGTACAATGACAGCAGTCGGAGCCAAGATGTTTTTCCCAATAGACGAGGATTCCTTTACACACTGCCATTGAACTTCAAACTGCAGCTATGCAATATTTTTTCATTTAATATCATTATATTGCAAGACCAACTACTGCAAAAACCTTGAAGAGTTATTTTCGTTGACCTGCAAAAAATATTAGCGTGGCCTCTAAGCACTCTCAGGATTTCGCTCCAAGCTGCTTTTTCCCGCCATGAACACTGATGGAAAAATACAAATTCTTCTGGTATGCTGAATACTACAAATGGTTACTTGATGATGTTTGTTGGAGAAAAACTCTGTGGCCACCATTGCTCACAATACCGTGTCCCCTCACAAGTTTTTTCCTGTAAACACTTCAAGATACCGATACCACGGATAGCAGCCATGCTCGACCAACCGAACAATTTGGAGAAACTGGTGCATTTTCTTGTAATTTTCATCTCTTATTCCCTGCTCATCACGTGCAGTATTATTCCATCGGGATTGCAACGCTGCCAGGCCGCAGTAGATGGAGTATTTGCTTGAAGCCGGAGGCTATTGCAAGCTATGGATAAAACGTATCAGCGTAAGGTTTCCCGCCAGGTAATCCTTGCCGGGCAGCTGCTTCTACAGCATGGAGCGGAGAGCATGATCATTGGAACGCTCTGCTGCCGTCTTGGGGAAGCCCTGGGACTGGACAGCGTAGAAGTCTCTCTTTCCGCAAGCTCCATGGTGGTCACGACTCTGGTTGATGACTACTGCATAACCACGGCCCGACGCTGTCCGGATCGCGGCGTGAACATGCACGTGGTCAGTGAGGTTCAAAAACTGGTAATAGATGTTGAAAGAGGCGGATATGATGTAGTGGCCGTCAAAGAAAAACTGGAGGCCATCACTCCTTTCAAGTACAACCGCTGGTGGGTCATTATCATGATCGGTTTGTCCTGTGCCTCTTTCTGCCGGCTTTCCGGCGGAGACTGGCCGCTGTTCGGCTGGACATTTCTGGCCTCGGCAATCGGGATGTTCGTCCGTCAGGAATTTACCGCACGCCATTTCAATCCCCTGTTGGTGTTCATGGTGACGTCCTTTGTCACAACCCTGGTTGCTGCACAGGCCCAGATTCTCGGCATCGGCAACACACCTTTTCTTGCCATGGCCTGTTCAGTGTTAATGCTGGTTCCAGGTGTACCGCTGATCAACTCAGTTTCTGACCTGGTTAAAGGGTACATAAGCATGGGGATTGCCCGTGGTGTCGTTGCCGGACTGCTCAGTATGGCGACATGCATCGGCATTATAGCCGCAGCCACTGCCGTGGGGGTATGGGGATGGATATAATTTCAACAATGACGGTCCTGCTGAACGACATGCTGTTTGCATCGGTGCCGGCAGTAGGATTTGCCATGGTCTTCAACGTGCCCAGGAAATACCTGCTGTATTGCGCCTTGGGAGGCGCTCTGGGCCATGGCCTGCGAACGCTGCTCCTGCTTACATCACTCATGCCGATCGAATGGGCAACACTGGCTGCATCCACCACTGTCGGCATGGTGGGTATCTACTGGTCAAAAAAATTTCACGTCCCGCCAAAGACTTTTACCGTAGCCGCGATGATCCCAATGGTTCCGGGAGTTTATGTCTTCAAAGCCATAATTGTAATTGTTGAACTCAACCATGGCTTTACCCTGGAACTCTGGCAGATATTTATTGAAAACAGCATTAAGGCCACCTCAATTATTGCAGCCCTTGCAATTGGCCTTGCCATGCCTGGTCTGCTGTTCTATCGCACCAGACACATCGTGTAATCTCAGTCTCCAAAGAAATTTTTTATCCGTATCATCCTGTATTTTTGGTGCTTGACTAATTTAAAACAAAACAAGCGGTTGAACGGGTAGCAACCATGGTTACAGTTTCAGATGTTTGAGCAAGGTACCTCTTCAAACAAGGATGCTCAAACAATGGGAAAAAGAATGCTGTTTTCAGGCTCTTCCCTCTTATTGAACAGCAAACAGGATCTATGCCTGCTCAATGTTTTCCGGCTCTGACCGGCGGACAATACTATATACATGGAGATTTTATGTACACTGTCTATACCATTCCAGGTTCCTGCTCCACAGGGATCGTTGTACTGCTTGAAAAGCTGCAGGTCGAATACAAAGCAGTCAAACGTTCAGATGTTGAAAATTATTCGGAAATCGTACCGACTAATCAGGTACCGGCACTTCAGCTGCCGGATGGCCAGATCATCACCGAAGGCGCTGCGATAGCTCTTTACCTGATGGAAAAGCATAATTCTCCCATGCTGCCGACAGACCTCGCAAAAAAAGCTGAATTTCTCAGATGGATGATGTTTGACTATGCAACATTGCATCCCGCCTACGGCAGACTTTTCGCAATACAGTACCGGGTTCCGATCAGTGATGAAGACAAACCGGCAGCGATGAAGCCGTTGGCTGAGATCGTTGCCAATTTATGGGCAATTCTGGACAGAGAGCTTGAGAAGAAACCTTTTATAACAGGCGATCAGCCGACAATTGTTGACTACCTGGCTGCAGTCTATTCCAGCTGGGGGAAGAATTTCCGCGATATTTCCATTCCTCTTGGCAAAAACGTTGAACGGATGATTCAGCAGGTATCAAGTCTGCCTGAATTCCAGGCCGCCTATAAAAAGGAGAATGTCGAGTTCACAAGAAAATAACGCTGAGCCGCCCCACCAGAGTAAAGATGCCGGCTTTGATGGGGCTTATTGTTGCAGGACAACGTAACAAACAAGACAACCGGTCGGCACATTTTTCGGCTATATCGAACTCTGACTCTAAGAGAACAATCAAATAATGAACGCACTTTCCATTACCAATCTCCAGAAAACGTATAAAAGCGGTTTTACTGCCTTAAAAGGTGTCGATCTGGAAGTAGCCAAGGGAGATTTTTTCGGCCTTCTCGGCCCGAACGGTGCCGGCAAGACCACAACCATTGGCATCGTCACCTCGCTGGTGACAAAAAGCGCAGGCTCCGTGAAAGTCTTTGGTATCGATATTGATGAGGATTTTCCCAAAGCAAAGAAGCTGATCGGGGTTGTTCCTCAGGAATTCAATTTCTCTATTTTTGAAAAGGTACAGGATATCGTTACCCAGCAAGCCGGTTATTACGGGATTCCAAGAGATCAGGCTCTGGCCAATTCAGAACGCTATCTGCGACAACTAGGTCTCTGGGAAAAACGCAACAGCAAAGCACAGCAGCTCTCGGGAGGGATGAAGCGAAGGCTGATGATTGCCAGAGGGCTTGTCCATGAACCGGAATTACTGATACTTGACGAACCGACCGCAGGGGTCGATGTCGAATTGCGGCGCGGCATGTGGGATTTTCTGGTGAAACTCAATAAAACCGGGAAGACCATCATTCTCACCACCCATTATCTTGAAGAGGCTGAACAGCTTTGCAACACCATTGCTATTATCCGGGACGGGCAGATCATAGAAAACACCGACAAAAAAACACTGCTAAAAAAGGTGGCTCATGAAACCTTTGTTCTGGAGACAGCACCCAGAGAGAATAGTGCAATTCACTCTCTTGACGGCGCCACCTTCACAGCGATTGACGAAACCACCCTGGAAGTAACGAAATTGCAGACACTATCGATGACATCCGTGTTTGATCATCTTAAAGAACAGGCTGTCACTGTTGAATCGATACGCAGTAAACACAACCGGCTTGAGGAACTCTTCATGGAAATGGTGAACAACAAATGAAAGAACAGCTGATAGCACTAAGCTCAATAGCACGAAAAGAGGTTATCAGGATTTTCAGGATCTGGGTTCAGACTCTGCTCCCGCCGGTTATAACCATGAGTCTGTATTTCATTATCTTCGGCAATTTTATAGGGTCCCAGCTGCGTGAAATAGACGGGTACAGCTATATGGCCTTTATCGCGCCGGGCCTGATTATGATGTCGATTATCACCAACTCTTATACCAACACGGTCTCCTCGTTTTTCAGCGCAAAATTTCAGCGTAATGTTGAAGAGCTGCTGGTAAGCCCGACACCTGATTGGGTAATTATTCTCGGATACGTATCCGGTGGAATGGTACGGGGTTTGAGTGTTGGTCTGCTGGTTTCCCTGATCAGTCTTGTTTTTATTCGTATACCTATCTACAGCGTATTTTTTACCGTGGTCTTCGGTCTGTTGACAAGCTTTGTCTTTTCTCTGGCCGGGATGATTAACGGCGTATTTGCAAAAAAATTCGATGACGTATCGATTATTCCTACCTTCGTCATCACCCCGCTTACTTATCTGGGGGGCGTATTCTATTCGCTCGACCTGCTGCCCGGTTTCTGGCAGGTCGTATCAAAGGCAAACCCCATCGTCTATATGGTCAACGGTTTCCGCTACGGCTTTCTCGGAATATCCGACATCAGCACATCTGTCGGCCTGGTTATGCTGCTTCTCTTTTCTGTCATCCTCTTCTCCGCTAACCTTTATTTATTGAAAAAAGGTGTGGGAATACGCTCTTAACATCGGCTGTCGAACGAGCTGATCTAATCGCGGGAAACACAGACGAAGAGTGCCCCACGACCGGCAACGCCGGACTCTCATTTGCTCTGTATATAAATTTATCCTGCTACAGTGCTATGGAACGTTGAAAGAGAGAGTTTTATGCGTTAGGCTAAAGAAGAAATCTTATTCTCTTATTTTCCAATTCAGCCTTGAACCAGAAAAAACATGGAACCCTTTTCACTCTTAGCACTTGCCTCAGCCGCCGGTTTCGTTTTCAAAAAAATGACCGGTTCCTCAGGTTCTGAACCGGAGCGGAAAAGATTTATCCTGCCGAGACGTTCGAAAATACGTCCCGGCAAACTTGAAAAAAAAGGATCAGGAATTGATCTGGACGAGATAGAGGTCCTCCCCGAGTACCAGTTCATAAAACGTCTCATTGATGCAGAATTTCCCGTCATCTTTGTTACAGGCGGGGCAGGAACGGGAAAAAGTACCTTTATCAACTGGTTGATGCATCACTATGCAGGAAATGTTCTGCTGACTGCTCCGACTTCGATTGCAGCAATGAACATAGACGGGAAAACCATGCACTCGCTTTTTCAGCTGCCTTTACAGTGGATTAAGCAGAGCGGCATAAAAACTGCCCATTACAGAACAGATATCCAAAATGCAAAGCTCCTTATCATTGATGAGATATCGATGGTCAATGCCAATCTGCTCGATGGAGTCAGTGCCTTCCTGCGTTTAAACAGAGGGGTGGATAAACCGTTCGGCGGTCTTCCTGTTGTTATGGTCGGAGACCTGTTTCAGCTCCCTCCTATTGTCAGGCAAGGACTGATAGGCTTGTATGAGAAATATTACAGAGGCCAGACAAAATTCTATGCAGCAAGGTCGCTGACAGAAACTTCACTTACATATTATGCCGTAGAACTCACAAAAACATTTCGACAGGCTGATGAAACTTTTGTCGATGTTCTTGCCGATATTCGTGAAGGGAGAAATCTCGAAAAAGCTCTGGAGATCATCAACACTTCCTGCACTATCAGCTCAACCCGGCCAGCCAATGCAGTCTGGCTTGCACCGAGACGTGAAGAAGTCGACAGGGCAAACCAGGCAGAAATGCAAATGCTGCGAGGCAGAAACTTTATATTTGAAGGACAGTTCGACGGTGATTATCAGATGGTCAGCCAGACGCTTCCATCCCCGCAGTCACTCTCTCTCAAGGTTGGAACTCAGGTAATGTTCACACGCAATGATCCGCAAAAACGCTGGGTGAACGGCACCATCGGCATCGTCAAGGAAATAGGCGAGGACATTCTAGTCGAAACATGGCCGAATGAAAAAACCGTCAGAGTGGACAGAGCGATCTGGCCAAACTTCCAATACAAGTGGAATAAGAAAACAAAACAGATCGAAAAACACGAAACCGGCAGTTACAGCCAATATCCGTTGATTCATGCCTGGGCTATCACAATCCACAAGAGCCAGGGAAAAACAATCGAGAAGGTCCATCTTGATCTGGGCCGGGGCTCATTTGCATTCGGCCAGACCTACGTTGCACTAAGCAGATGCCGCGAACTGAGCGGTTTATCTCTGTCAAGACCGCTGAATATCGCCGACATCAAGGTTGACCGGGATTCCCAGCTATTTAACGATCACCTGCACGACCTCATGGAGAGACTCCCCAGGGAAAAGATGCTCGAAGCTCTTGATGCTCCACAGCCTGCTAACGGCCACATTTCATTTAAAAACTAAAGAAGACAATATTACTGCAACTGGCAGAATACTGCTGCAACTCAACAAAGAATTGCAGCAGCACCTGTTTTGATTCAACCTAAGAGGTTTTAAACTGAAAAGCTGTATCTTACGTGCTTACTTTGCACCGGCAGCTCCAGCTCCCATGGCCCTGCGGGTCTTGCTGCGCTCTATAGACTGAAGAGCCAGATATTCCTTGCCGAAGCGTTTAAGATTATCGATTTCATTATCGTATTGGTCATAATGACGCTCCTCATCGACCACCAGCTGCTCAAAGAGCTTTTTCGATACCGAGTCAGCGTTGGCGCTGCACTCGTTTGCCCAGCGGTTATAGTCCATGGCACTCTTCTCTTCCATGGCGCGTGCCATATCAAGCATTTTATCAATATCCTGAACAGTTTTAACTTCTCCCGAAGACTCCATCTTCACATCCCCGCCAAGGAAAAGAATACGCTCTGCCAGGTTTTCCACATGCATCATTTCCTCGATCGCGGTTCTCTTGAAGAGATCTGCCAGCAGGTCAAAACCCTGATCGTCGCAATGAAAATGGAAATACATATATTGGTGTAAAGCAGCAATTTCATCAGCTACAGCCTTGTTCAAAAGCTCTATACTTTTTTCATGCATTATGAGATCTCCTTTGACGTAAACGTTATTGTTATTTTCCCCTGTCTGCCGTTCTGATTACAATTTAATTACACTGTTGAACTGGTAGACAATTGCTTTCTCGGTACAGTCCAGACTCCTTGCACATTTTGAATTGTTCCATCGTTAGTTTTGTGTAATCCTATCTCAATCACAACGTTTTTACCATAATTTTATCTTTACGAAAGCAAGCCCTGCACCGCACCATTTATAACCAGTAGATTGCTCATTACAAGCCCCTCTGCAACAGACTGTTACCAGATATCTCCGGACCTTCAATACCAACAAAAATACTTTATTATCAAATAGTTATACGAAATGCACAAACAGCATTGATTACATTTTTATTAATTTTGAAGATTCTCTTTGACTTCGATATGCAGACACATACAATACAATAATGTGCAGCGGCTCTATCGAGTCAAAAAGGGAGATAATAACGCTTTAAATGGAGAATCAATGAAAAATGCATCACTAGCTTTAAAGATTGGCGGAGGTTTCGGGGTGGTTCTCATCCTGCTGATAATCGTCTCAGTTATTTCATGGAAAGGTTTAAGTACATCAACCGGAGGCATTATTACTTACAGAGGCCTGGCTAGACATACCAACCTTGCAGGAGAATTGCAGGCCAATATGCTTATGGTCCGCATGAATGTAAAAGACTTCATTATAACCGGCAGTGAAAAAGATAAGCAGGAGTACGCAGTCTACGTCGAGAAGATGAATGGGTTTATTGAGCGTGCCCATAAAGAAATCGACGATCAAAAACGGGCAAAACAAGTTGATATCATAACAGATTCAATGAAAAAATATGAAACCGCCTTTAAGAGAGTTGAAGAGATACACGAAGAACGTAATCAGCTGGTCGAGGTTGAAATAGAGGCTCTTGGGCTGTCAATGGAGAAAGGACTGCTAGACTTAATGAAATCTGCAAAAGATGATGGTGATGCAGAGGCCTCCTATGAGGCAGGGCTAGTACTCAATCATATGTATCAGGGGCGACTCAAAGGGCATGACTTTCTGGCAACCAACACACAGCAGGACTTCGATGGTCTGGTTGCTGAATTTGACGATGTCTTCAGCGAACTTGAAATATTGGACGGCTTACTGCAAAATCCGTATCGCCGGGAATTGATGGCTAATTTCAACAGGGATGCCAAGAAATATGTCTCAACATACGGAAAAGTGAAGACCGTCATCTTCGAACGTAACGGCCTTATCAGAGATACCCTTGATAAACTTGGTCCACAGGTGGCAAGTGCTACGGATGAGGTTAAACAGTCAGTAAAAGAAGAGCAGGATGAACTAGGACCACGCCTGCAAAGCCAGAGTAAGAAATCGAGTGTCATTATCGTAATTTTCTCAGTCGTTGCAACTCTCATCGGTGTTGTTGCGTCAATAGCCATTACACGATCAATCGTTCGTCCAGTATCCCAGGCGGTTAATTTTGTTAAAAAGGTTGCCGGAGGTGATTTTACTTCACAGCTTACAATCAAAAGTGAAGATGAGATCGGCGTTATGTGCAATGCATTGAATACCATGGTTTCCGATCTTAACACTATGGTGAAAAATATTACCTTGGGAGTCGGCACGCTGGCGTCTTCGTCGACTGAACTGGCCAGTGTGTCAAGCCAGCTGAGGACGGCATCCAACGAGACATCAAGCAAGGCTGAAACAGTTGCTGCTGCTACTGAAGAAATGAGCAGCAATATCAGCTCCGTCTCTGCTGCAATGGAGCAATCGACAACCAACACCAGTATGGTTGCCTCAGCCGCTGAAGAGATGTCTGCCACCATCGGGGAAATCGCCAATAATGCCGAAAAAGCCAGAAGTGTTTCTGAAGATGCTGTTATCAAGGCAAACAGCACCTCTGAAAAGATGGCGCAACTTGGCAAAAGTGCCGATAAAATCGGCAAGGTTACTGAGGCCATTACCGAAATTTCAGAACAGACGAATCTGCTGGCCCTCAATGCTACCATTGAGGCAGCAAGGGCCGGGGAGGCTGGAAAGGGTTTTGCCGTTGTTGCTAATGAGATCAAAGACTTGGCCAAACAAACAGCAGAGGCAACTGTTGATATTAAAAATCAGATTGAAGAAATGCAGTCCACCACCCAAGTTACCGTCGGGGATATGAACTCGATTGCCGAAGTCATCAATGATATCAACGAGGTTATTAATTCTATTGCCTCAGCAGTTGAGCAACAGTCTGCGGCAACGACCGAGATCTCAACGAATATTGCACAGGTATCTGAAGGCATTGGAGAAGTGAATGAAAATATTTCGCAGAGCAGTATGGTAGTTGCAGATATAACCAAAGAGATCGCCTTGGTAAATCAGGCTTCAAGTGAGGTTGACAGCGGAAGTATTCAGGTGCAGGCAAGTGCAGAAGAACTTTCACGCCTTGCAGAGCAGCTTGATGTCATGGTAAAGCGTTTCAAGGTCTAAACTGGACTAGGAATTTATATGAGACGATGATTGATGTTTTTCTCACTTTCATCGTCTCAATCATCAATTTATATTTCTCGCAGTGTTATTTGTCATCATGCAGGAAAATATCTTTGTACCAAGGCTCGTTTCCATAGAGCTTTTCAGTACAATCTTCACAAAGGCCGTGGCTGAATCTCGAATCTGTATGATGTTCAATATATGACTCGATTTCACGCCAATACCCTTCATCATCCTTGATTTTTCTGCAGCTTGAGCAGATTGGCAGCAAGCTTCTGAGAGTGGCAATGCTGTTTTTTTGTTCCTGAATGAGCTTAACTTTTCCAGACAGGGACAGACCGACATAGATGATGGACAGCAAGGCAAGGGCAGTGACGATATATCCGGGAATTTCACTCATTGTTCTGGTTGTCCGATCCAGTTCCAGAACGCCTGTCCATATGAGAAATGTAATGGTCTGTCTTGCGGCCATAAGAAAAAACATGGCGGCCAGAAAAAGAATCTTCCACTCTTTGTATTTCAGAACAAAATAGATTGCGATTACAAACGCCGCCAGCCTGACTGCTATGGAGAGAACCAGTTCAGGCCTTGGTACCGATGACCACAACAGGATGAGAGCCAAGATGAAAAACACCACGGAGAATAATATGGTTTTCGGAGAAAAATTCATGATTGGATAAAGATCTGACGGGTTAGAGTAGTGCGTTAATTATTCCAGATTCCAGGATTGCTGGTTTCCGACTTTGTTGAAAATTGTTCAATACAAAATGAGGATAGCACAAAGAGATGCGCTGATACAGCAAATAATCCTTTAATGACAAGCAATTGTTTTCTTAACATTTTACACTTTCCGCGATCATAGAAGCATTCAAAGTCGGCTTTGTATCTCCCGCCCTCCCCCTGTTAATCACGTGACATCATCCATTTGGCAATTATATTCTTAACAGCCTGCTCATATTGAGAAAATAGCTACATTAAGAGTCACTTGAAAGATCATCAGCTGATTCTGGCATTTGCATTGCAAAGTGGAAGCTGTTAAATAAAAGAGAACAACCTAAAAGCATACAAAAATGGAGCTGTAGCGACATGCATGTACAAAAAGTAACAGACGACATATACCGGCTTGGCGTTAATATTGAAGATGAGAAGTATCTCTTTGAGGGAATCTGGCCGATTCCCCATGGGATTTCCATCAATAGTTACCTGATCAAGGCTGAAAAAAATGTTCTGATCGATCTGACCCAGGACATTATGGATTTTCCCCATGCAATAGCCGAACAGATGGGCACTGTAGCGATTGGTATTGAAGATATCGATATTATTGTGATCAACCATATGGAACCGGATCACTCTGAATGGCTGCGTGAATTCTGCAAGAAAAACCAGAAAGGAGTTATCTACTGTACAAAAAAAGCAGTTCCTCTTCTTGAAGCATTTGCCGGTGTCCCCGCAGACAGAGCTGTTGCGATCACTGACGGCATGACGCTTGAAGTAGGAGACTATACCCTGCAGTTTTTTGACACCCCAAATATTCACTGGCCGGAAACCATGATGACCTATGAAACGAAGCGCGGGATTCTATTCAGCTGCGACGCCTTCGGTTCCTATGGAAAGGTCGAGGAAGATACTATCTTTGATGATCAGCTCTCGAAGGGAAAACACGATTTTTTCGAGAGTGAAGCACTCCGTTATTATGCAAATATTGTTGCCACCTTTTCATCTTTTGTCCTTAAGGGATTGGAGAAGCTCAGCGGTCTCGATATCAAAGTAATCTGTCCTTCTCATGGCATTATCTGGCGGGAAAACCCGTCTGTCATCATTGATCATTACAAGCGGTATGCCAATTACGCCAAAGGCCCGGGACAAAGAGAAATAACCCTGATATGGTCCAGCATGTACGGAAATACGAAGACCATGCTGAATCTTATCGTTGAAACCTGCCGCAAAAAAGCTGTGCCGATTCATGTTTTTCAGGCTCCGGTCGATGACATCGGCTACATCCTTGCCAGTGCCTGGAAGTCAGCCGGCCTCATTTTCGGCATGCCGACCTACGAATATAAAGTTTTTCCCCCCATGGCCCATGTAATTGATGAACTGCTGGTGAAACGGGTAACCAATAAAAAGGTGTTTCGCTATGGTTCATACGGCTGGTCAGGCGGCGCACAGCGTGATTTTGAGAACAAGACAGAGAAATCCGGCTGGGATCTGATCAGCTCCTATGAATGGCAGGGGGCACCAACTGAAGAAGACAAGAAGAAAATGGTCGAGGAGATCGAGAACTACTGCGATGAACTGATCAAGTTTACCGCATAAAAAAATCCGGTGGAGTTTGCAGCAAGCTCCACCGGTTACCCGCCCTCTACCCGACAAACAGATGTTTGCTCACCTTCCGTTCGATGGAATAAATAAGGAAATAGAGCGAAACACCAAGAAGCCCCATGGCCAAAATACCCGTGTACATTTCCGGATAGAGAAGAACCTGATAGGTTTCAACCACAATATAGTACCCCAGTCCGTATTGGGTGAGAGACTGCTCCGCAATGAAAAGCACAGCTATCGCTGTTCCCACCGACACCCGCAGGGCGGTCAGGACTCCTGGCAATGATGCCGGAAGGTAAACATAGCGAAAAAGCGCCCTTCTTCCCGCCCCCAGTGACTTGACCGAAAGGATCAGCTCCTTTTTCAAACCTGCTGCTTCATCACGAACAACCACCAGAATCTGGAAAAAGATAATAATGGCAATGAGCGTAACCTTTGAAACATCGGTTATACCCATCAGGACGTAAATAACCGGCAAAAATATAATTTTGGGAATAGGATAAATAATGGCAATAAGCGGCCCAACTATCCTGTCCACCCGCGGCATCTGGCCCAAAGCCAGACCGATCGGTGCTGCTGTTACCGTTGC
>QKIH01000118.1 GCA_003249645.1 Desulfobulbaceae bacterium
CAATATCAAAAATTGTACGTTTGCTTCACTTGAATCTTTTTGCTCGAAGAAGTCTGACTGAATTACTCAGACCACCAGACAAAATAACTAATATCAATTCCTCTCAGCTTTTGCTGTGGGATAAACTATGAGACAGCACTGATGGATCAGGAAATGTATCTGGAAATATTAAAAAAAACGGTCACTTATCAATGGAATATTTTTTAAAAAAGGAACAGGATGTCAGTATTCATGGAAGATAACATAGCTGTTTTGTCTCCAACTTTCCTCCGACAGTCCCTCATGTTTTATCTGAATTGTTTCGACCAAAGAAAACAACTCCGGAAGACTTTCTGTAATGTATATTCCTGCACTGATATCGCAATCCTCAAAAAACAACTTTTTTACACTCAGAATTGATATGAAGAAAAAGACAATATTCAGTCTCTTGGCAATTCCCTTTTTCCTGTTTTCAGAGAGCTATGTCGCCAATGCGGAGGGATATTATGAATGTGGTGTTTTCAGCAAGTACGACTACAGATCTGAGAGAGAATACCGGGATTGCTTCTCCTGTCTTCGAGATAACGACCGCTGTGAAGAGCGCTGTTGGCAAGAAGGATATCGTTGCGAAGCCACAGGTACATATGGATTTAGAAGGGAGAAAATCACCGGGCCATCGGCAGCGACCTCTAGGCAGGCGGAGCAGTGGGCCTTGTCCCGCTGCTACGATGAGGGCCTGCACGATTGCTACATTAGTTACTGTAGTCGCGATGAGGAGATAGATCCGAGAAGTGTACGATCTTGTGATCAGTATTCGAGAAGAGAGCAGGAGTATCCGCCGAGGTATGATTCAGGATCAAGACATGAACATAGCCCGAGACCAGCTCCTGGATACCCGCCGAAGTACGATTCAGGATCAAAACAGGAACGTAATCAGAAGCCAGCTCCAAAGAAAAAAGTTGTGGTCTCCTGGCAGCATGTCAAGGGGGAGTGTTTTGCAAAGCCATACCCGAAAATCTCCGAGCAATGCGGCAATCGAGCCAACTACTGGCAGGGAATTTACTGTGTTGTTCAATGGAGTGACGGAAGCACCTCCGAGGTCCATGGTAAAGTCGACTTGAAGGATGCAGCCGGTAATTCATACTGCACCAGATCTACTCGGCCTGCGCAGTTCAACTGTGTAAACCGCTGCGACAACAACAATGGTCCTGTCAGCCGTCCGTGAATTTCAGCGGCATGCGCTGCAGTGTGAATAGCCAGGCAACATTATGAGGCTTGAAAATGCCAATGAAAGCTCCCTGAAACTCTGCATCAGGGAGCAGATTACCCAGCAGCATTGGCCGCACAGCTCTTGTCAGAAAAAATTCAGTTGGACCCTGAAGTGATGTATCAACCCTCTTAATCAGTATTGATTGTGAAGTTATTAGTCCTACCCTTTAAAAGACCTGTATAAAAGCCAAAAACCCAGCTTGCCGAGAGTTACCTTTTACGCTGCTCAATAAGATCAATGAATATTGGCTGTAGAGTATAATAGGGATAAGCTTAATCAGATGACTTTGACACAGAGTTGAGATGAATAGACGTAATATCAAGCTGTCCCGAAGTTGAGAAAGGTTGACCTTATCACTGGATATCTTGACTTTGCAATTGCTCCATTTCTAGGCATTTCTCGAAAAAAACGCCGTCCTACATTTTCAGACATTATGTCTGTTATTCTCTGCATCCAGAACAAGTTGCTTAAAATCCTCTAGCAAATCGTCAAACGATGTATATTTGGGAATATTTGCGCAAGTTTGTTGGTAATCGCTAAGATCTATGGTAAGTTCCGCCGGTTTTATTAGGACCTCCAAAGTTTTTAGATACATTATTTCGTTAATACAATGTTCAAAAATTATAAAAAAGCGGTACTGTACTGGCTGCTGCTTTTAGTTCTGTCCTTCTGTTTCTTTTACGGATTTTTCCAATTCAGGGTGCCAGCCGCTCTTCTGCTTGGTCCCATGATTGCGGCTATCGTGTTTTCCTCTTTTGAATTGAAGGTTACCACTGGCAAACCGCTCTTTCTTCTCGCTCAGGCAGTTGTTGGTATCACGATCGCAGGACAATTGCCGGTAACCCTTTTTTCACAACTTTCGACACATTGGCCAATTTTTATCAGCGGGGCGCTATTTGCTATTTTTACAGCCGCCGGATTAGGATGGATACTCTCTAAATCGGCCCTGTTTCCTGGCAATACCGCAATCTGGGGAACATCACCCGGTGCAGCAATGGCAATGACCGTTATTTCGGAATCTTTTGGTGAAGATATTAGGCTGGTCGCCTTGATGCAATATTTGCGGGTTATATGCTGCACCTTTTCTGCCACCATACTGGGAAAATATCTTAGTGGAGCGTCAACCCATATAGCTTCTCCTCACCTGGATCTCCTGAGCATACGTTCCGGCCATGATTTTATGTGGACCATCGCTATTGTCGGTCTGAGCTTTCTTTTTGTAGTAAAGTTCAAAAGACCCAATCTTGCATTTATTTTGCCAATAATCATTGGAATAATCGCAAAAGCGCCAGGTCTAACCCAAATTTCCCTGCCGGGATTCATTATCGCTGGTGTCTATGCCATAATCGGATGGAATATCGGTCTGCGCTTTAGCAGACCATTACTCAGGCACGCAGCAAAACTCCTGCCCTCTGTATTATTATCCATATGTCTGTTGATCGCGGTTAATGCCGCTTTTGGTCTAATCGTCGTTCAGTGGGCCGGAGTACATGACAGCTTTCCTAGCTACCAGCTCAGGAGGAGTTGATTCTGTTTCTATTATTGCCGCGTCGACACCGGTAGATGTCGGGTTCGTAGTATCCATGCAGGTTATACGTTTTTTTCTGGTTCTTTTTCTCAGTCCGCTGCTGGCCAAATGGATCTCTCAAACCAAATTACTGAAAAAGTAAAGGGAAAGAGAACTATCTCTTTTCGTTCTCAACAGACATTGACTCTCAATGCTTATAGGTAACCTTAACTTTGGGTGTATCGGGAAAATATAGAGATTATCTCTGGATATACGTAACAAAACCTGTTTTTTCGATTTATATCAATTTGTTACGGTCATAAATATTTTGATCATTTTTCTCTTTTTAGTCAAGTTTTTTTACCTCAAATGAGTATATATGTGCCGGTTCGTAGAACCGGCA
>QKIH01000075.1 GCA_003249645.1 Desulfobulbaceae bacterium
TGGGCGTTTGCTGCAACCATGGCTGCCGCAAGATTTAAGCCGACCCAGATGGGAGTGATGCTCTTTTCGGTGAGTCCGTTGGTGACGAAATAGACCTGTGATGTCCAGGCCATACAGAGTGTGGCTGTGCCGATAACCGAAGAAAACCAGATTGCAGCCCGTAATTTCGGTTTATGCCACAGGGCATCAGAACTGATCTGCAGAATCTGTTTCAGATTGGGGCGGTTGCGAAGAGTTTTTCTTGGCGGTTCTTTTAAGGTGAATGCAGCGGGAATTGCGATGGCTGCAATCAGGGTCTGCACAATATACACCCCGCGATAGCTGACATATGCGGCAATGAGGCCGCCGCCGATGGCCGCAAAGGTTTCAGCGAAATTGCCAAGAGAGGTTATTCTGCCTTCGTACTGCAGGTAGGTGTGTTCCCTGTTTTCAGCTGCGAGCGAATCGAAAAGTATAGCTGAATCAGAGCCGGATATGAAACTGCCGCCAAGGCCTAGAATTATTTCAGCTAGCAAAAAACTGTTAAAGGATGAGGACAGGGAGTAGATGACAAAGCCTGCCGTTCCCAGCAGGCTTCCTGCAATAAGTGCCTTTTTTCTACCGATGATATCGGCCGTGTAGCCGGATGGAATTTCTATGAGGGCTACACTGAAGGAGTAGACGGCCTGCAGCAGATAGATGCTGGTGCTGTCGAGACCGTTATCCTGATAGAACAGTGCGACCACCGGCATTATCAGCATCAGCCATTTTGACAGCTTAATCAGGTAAAGCTTTGTGATATTTGATTGATAGCTGTACTCCACAGATACTGATAAATACCGAAACCCCGGTTATCCCCTCAAGCGTCTGGCCATGTCTTTGGCGAAATAGGTGATAATGATATCGGCACCGGCCCGTTTAATGGAAAGAAGGGTCTCTTCCATGACCCGTGGGCCGTCAATCCAGCCTTTTTCCTCTGCTGCCTTGATCATGGCATATTCGCCGCTGACATGGTACGCCGCAACCGGTAGATCAAATTCATCACGAAGTTTTGAAATAATGTCGAGGTAGGCGACTGCGGGTTTGACCATCAGAATATCGGCACCTTCTTCCACATCAAGGGTTGCTTCGCGCATGGCTTCACGGCTGTTGGCCGGATCCATCTGGTAGCTTCGCCTGTCACCGAACTGCGGGCTGCAGTCAGCCGCATCACGGAAAGGGCCGTAAAAAGAAGAGGCATATTTGACTGCATAACTCATGATCGGAATTGATTCATAATTGTTTTCATCAAGGGCAGCCCTGATTTCGGCAATCCGGCCGTCCATCATGTCGGATGGTGCTACCATGTCGGCACCGGCTTTCGCATGGGAAAGGGCTGTTTTTGCCAGAATCTCAAGGGTTGCATCGTTGTCGACATCATTGTCGATGATGCAGCCGCAATGACCATGGTCGGTGTATTCACAGAGACAGACATCGGTTACCACCATCAGCTCTGGCGCTTTGTTTTTCAGCTCTTTGATGGCACGCTGGATAATGCCGTCGCCCTTGTGGGCTCCGGAGCCCATGGCGTCTTTCTTCTCAGGCAGACCGAAAAGGATAACACTGTTGATGCCAAGAGAGAGACACTCTTTCGCCTCCTGGGCGAGTTGATCGATGCTGATTCTGAATACACCGGGCATTGACGGAATGGGTTCTCTTTTATTTTTGCCGGGCATAACAAAGAGTGGATAGATGAATTGGCTGGCAGAAAGATGCGTTTCACGGATCATGCTTCTGAAGGCTTCATTTCTACGCATACGGCGGGGACGATATTCTGGAAAAACCATGATTGCTCCTTAAAGTTGCAGTTTTTATATCGAAATTTCTAGATCAGCTCCAGAGTCTTAAGCTTTTTGTGTAAATGACTCCGTTCAATGCCAACCAGTTCTGCGGTCTTTGTAATATTATTGTCGTTTTCCGCAAGTTTTTTAGCAAGAAATTCTTTCTCAAAAAGTTTTTTCGCTTCTTTAAAATCATCAGCCCTGTACGCAGCCATGGCATCATTGCTATCTGCTGCAGCACCTCTCGGCACCGTCTGGCCGAGAAAAACACTGACCTGGCTGGCGGTGATGGTCTCTTCCGGACACATAATGGCAAGTCGTTCTATGAAGTTGCGCAGTTCTCTGACATTACCCGGCCAGCTGTGCTGCATCATCACCTTGTAGGCATCATCGGTAAATCGCTTCTTTTTGAGGCCTTTGTCAAGCAGGCTGAGTAATAACGAATCGGCGAGCAGCGGTATATCTTCTATCCTGTCTTTTAACAGCGGCACATTGATCGGGACAACATTCAACCGCCAGAAGAGATCCGCCCTGAAATTTCCTTTTTCGATCTCTTCTTCAAGGTTTTTATTGGTCGCAGCCAGCACCCGGACGTTGACGCTGATTGTTTTATTGCCGCCGACCCGTTCAAATTTTTGTTCCTGAAGAATCCGCAGAATTTTAGCCTGGGTTTTAAGACTCATGTCACCGATCTCATCGAGAAAGAGAATGCCGCCGTTGGCCTGGTCAAATTTTCCGCGTTTGCTTGAGTGGGCACCGGTAAAGGAACCTTTCTCATGGCCGAAAAGCTCTGATTCGATAAGCTCTTCGGGAATTGCCGCACAGTTCACCTCAATCATCGGTTTTTTGCTGCTGGACGAACTCTGATGAATGGCCTGGGCAACAAGTTCCTTGCCGGTTCCGTGGTCACCTCGGATAAGCACCCAGGCATCGCTGGGTGCGACCATCTCAATCTGATCCCTGAGAGCGGCAATCAGGGGCGATTTCCCGGTGATGTTGGCTTTGCGTATGGTTGTCTCTTTGAGCAGCCGGTTTTCTTCTTCCAGCTGAGAGAATTTAAGACCGTTGTTGATGGCTAGGATAATCTTGTCGTAACTAAGCGGTTTTTCAATAAAATCGAAGGCACCCTTTCTGGTGGCCTGAACCGCAGTTTCGATGGTCCCGTGACCGGAGATCATGATTACCGGGGTGTGCGGAAAACTGTCTTTGATTTTTCCCAGAGCTGTCATGCCGTCCATATTGTCACCGAGCCAGATATCGAGGAGGATTAGGTCGATGTTTTCCTCATGGATAAGCTTGATGCCGTCTTCAGCACTTGATGCACATACCGTATCAAACCCTTCGTCTTCAAGAATACCTGAAAGAGATTCCTGAATCGGGGTTTCATCATCGATAATGAGAATTCGTTTTTTCATGATACTTCAGTCCTCTATTAACTGATCGTATTGGTGATGAGGGGCAGCTCAATGATAAAGACCGAACCTTGCGGTTCATTGTCCTGAACCCGGATATAGCCGTTATGGTCTGAAACAATGGTGGAAACGATGGCAAGTCCCAGGCCCGTGCCTGACTTCTTGGTTGAAAAATAAGGCTCAAAGAGCCGGCTTTTGTCTTCTTTGTTTATGCCGGGGCCGTTGTCTTTGATGGTGATAAAGGCACTCTCTTTTTCTGTGTCGGTTGAGAGGATGATGTCGATATTGCCGCCGTCAGGGAGCACCGCCACAGCGTTGTCAAGCAGATTGATAATGCAGCGTTTGATCTGTTCACTGTCGAAATAAAACTCGGGCAGTGCATCAACAGCCTCACAGGTGAAGATAATGTCTTTGTGTGCCTCGCGATAGAGAACCAGGGTCTCGTTGCAAAGCTTGAGCATATTGGCAAGGGATTTGTTTACTTTAGGCATTCTGGCAAACTGGGAGAATTCGCTGACCAGATTTTTAATTTCTTCCACCTGAGTGATAATGGTGTCGGTACACTTGTCAAAGACACTGTCCTCTTCTGCTATGATCTCAGGATAACGTCTTCGAAGCCTCTGGGCAGAGAGCTGGATCGGCGTGAGCGGATTTTTGATTTCGTGGGCGATACGCCTTGCCACCTCGCGCCAGGCGGCCATACGCTGCATTTTCTCGATTTTGGTCAGATCGTCGAATACCAGGACAAAACCGATTGAGTCATTGTTGTCGTCGGTCAGACGGGTAAAATGAATGAGCAGCGAGTAGGTTTTCTGAAGAACGGTGATCTTGAGAGGTTTCTGGATTGAACTTTTGCCGGTGGCGGCCAGTTCCTCGATCACATCATCAATGAGCTTAGCGTGTTCCGGAAAGAGAGTTTCCTTGTATTTTTTATTGAGAAAGAACTTCTTGTCAATGTTGAGCAGTGTTTCGGCAAAGCGGTTGATAGTCTTGATGCGGCCGTCAATGTCCATGGAAATAACCCCGGCACTGACGTTTTGTAAAATAATCTCGATATAGCGGCGGCGCTGTTCAGATTCCTGTGAGCTTACTTTTAAAGCAAAATGGGTCTCGGCCAGCTGTTTATTTGAGAAATAGAGGTTGTTCGTCATCTCATTGAAAGACTCGACAAGCAGGCCCATCTCATCGTCAGACGTTCGTTCCATTTCAAATTGCAGATCACCGGCGGCCACCCGTCCGGTTGCGGCAACCAGTTTATCTATTGGTTCGGTAATGCCTCTTGCAATATGGAGACCGAACCAGATGGCTGCGAAGATGATCAGCAGGGTGACGATTACTAGAATGATAACCAGCCAGAACTTAAACGGCTCTTTGAAATACTTGAGCTGGCGGTAACCTTCAAGGCCTTTCGAGATCAGAGACATTCTGTTGATTTGCTCCTGTTCCAGCAGGACAGAGGTGACAAGGGTCCCCATGTTTTTGGGGTTGCTGCCGATCTGGATAAAGGCCACTGAGCGGATAAGATCACCTCTCGTTGTTTCCTGGACAACTATTTCGCGGCTCTTGAACTCTTCAACCTTCTGCAGGGTGGTAACAGGAATCTGCGGCATGGCAAAGTTTTTCAATTTGGGGCCTGTAACGGCAATTTCGAGATTGCCGTCCTGACTCATCAGGGTCACACCATCCGGTCCGTTGATCTTGTTGAATTCGAGGATGTTTTCAAGGGTAATGTTGATGGTTTCGGCGTCATATGTCTTCATCTCCAGTTCAGCCAGGCGCTGGGAGATTCCAATGCTCATCTGATTCGCTTCATTTTTGCTTTCCTGCAGGATCTGCTGGGCGAGTTTGAGTGATTCCTGGAGAGAGGTTTCGATATTTGAGTTGAACCAATATTCCATGGAAGTTGAGACGAATTGCAGGGCAACGAAAAAGAGCAGGATAGTGGGAATAAGCGACAGAGAAAGAAAGGAGACGACGAGTTTTGTTTTCAGTTTACTGCCGAGCACATTGAGATGCCGCTCAAACAGCAGCTCCGCCAGATTTCTCAGAACCAGAAAAAGAACCAGCAGAATCAGCAGAACATTGATGTTGATCAGGGAGAAGATCAGGATATTACTGCTGATGGGCAGTGATCCTTCGTATTTGAAAATGAGACTCTGCAGCCAGATAAACAATGGGATAAGCCCCAGACAGACCAGAATGGTACGGCGTACGAGCCGCCGCTTTTGTTTCTGCTGCTCCGGGGTATATCGCTTTTTTACAGGAATAAGCTCAATCGGCTGCTCATCTTCCTGGGGACTATCAGGCGACATGTTCATTGTTGAGTCGTATTAATATTTAAAAGTTAATTCCTGCCAGTTGGTTTCCACATCCCACCAGGAGATAAACGGTGTAACCTTGTGCAGACCCATCGGCAGAGTTTTTTTGTATAAAACTGCCCTATAACGAAGCCGGTACGTGGTGTCTGGTGCAAGGTTTTTCAACTCGGTTAATTCAATACCGTTTATTTCACCCATGATCTTCTGTGTTTCAGACAGATACTCCGAACTTATAATCCGATGATTTTTTTCTTCAAGCTCAACGTTGTAGATCTCTTTCAAGGTGTCGTAGGTCAATGTGTGTTTAAATTCGATCGACACCAGTTCCTGATCTGGCCAATTTTCTTTGACGCCTTCAAGGATAATGAAAAACGAGAACTGTATTGGTATCCCGCTTTTTACTCCCTGGATCATCTCATCAGTGAACGAATTCTGCAGAGTTGTAAAAAAGAGCAGTCGGCCGTCAGCAGTTGCAAGTATAGAGTCGGTAAATTGGGCCTCGGAGTCTTTTTTCTCCTCAGCCTGCAGGCAATTTCCTGTGATGAAGAAGAACAGGAAAAGGAGAATGTGTAAAAAAAGTAATTTGCGAAACATAAACGCTTCTTTTTTTCACCTGTAAACAGGCGTATTTGAAGCAGAAAAAATAGTTGCCGCGTATTTTCTGCTTTAATTTTTAATGGTGAGTGAATAATTCCTTTCTCATAAGAGCAATTTACTTGAAACCATTAAAGAAGTCTATTTAATAGTCTTGACAGCTTTGAGTGAACACGATAAAATTGTGCATATGCAAACCGGAGTTGGCGTTTTCACTCTTTGAATACAAACCGGCTATGTGATTTACCCTACGGGGAATTGAGATATTTCGCAAATATTTGAAAATCCGGCTAATTGTTGGAGATTTCTTGCATTTGCCACTCCATAGGTGGTATATACTTTGTGATACAGCGTAGGGATTCCTATGTTGAGATCTTTTTGTTAAACTCGGGATGAAAGAATATTATGTCACCAAGACCAAAAAAACTCAGAAAATGTGAAGTTGCAATTCACGCAGAAGCATACAAACCTTCTGGAAAATCGATGGATGAGCTTAAGCAGATCGAGCTGCATCTTGATGAGATGGAAGCTTTCCGGCTGTGCGATGCAGAAGGGCTGACCCAGGAAGAGGCAGGGGAGAGAATGGGCGTTAGTCGCGGTACTGTCCAACGTATTGTGACCGTAGCAAGAAAGAAAGTCGCAACCTCAATGGCCAAAGGCTATGCAATAATCTTTGTCGAAGACGAAGAATAGAACCACTTCACAAATTAGAAAAAAACAGGGCCTAATGCAGTCAATGCATTAGGCCCTGTTTTTTTTTATCTTAACCGATGTTAAACTGTTTCTCTGGTCTTATGGAATTCAATATCAGGCCATTTTTCCATAAAGAAGTTGAGCATCCATTCATTTTGAGCGAGGTAGGTCAGAAAACCTTCTGAATCTCTTGCCAGACTTGCCTGGTTTTTCTTTTCAAACAGTTCGAATTTCTTCTTGTCTGAACAGGTTACCCAGCGGGCTGCCTGGTAATCAACCGGCTCATATACGGCATCAACACTGTATTCATTCTTCAGTCGTGCCATGGTGACTTCGAACTGCAGAACACCGACAGCGCCCATGATGTAATCCGAGCCTATCATCGGTCTGAACACCTGAATGGCGCCTTCTTCTGCGAGCTGAATGAGACCTTTTTGCAGCTGTTTCATTTTCAGCGGATTTTTCAGCATAACCCTTCTGAAATGTTCAGGAGCAAAGTTCGGAATACCAGTGTATTTCAGTTCTTCCTTGGTGGTGAAGGTGTCGCCGATTTTAATCGTACCATGATTGTGCAGGCCGATGATATCACCGGGCCAGGCTTCTTCCACATTGGTTCTTTCCTGAGCCATGAATATAGTGGCATTGGCCAGGGTGATTTCTTTGCCGATGCGGTGGTGTTTTACCTTCATCCCGCGTTCAAATTTGCCTGAACAGACCCGCATAAAGGCAAGGCGATCACGGTGAGCAGGGTTCATGTTTGCCTGGATCTTGAAAACAAAGCCGGAAAACTGTTCTTCAGAAGGTTCAACCTCACGGGTCACAGCCTGACGGGCGCCAGGAGCAGGGGCCATTTCGACAAAGCCGTTGAGCAGTTCCTGGACGCCGAAGTTGTTAATGGCGCTGCCGAAGAAAACAGGAGACTGAGAAGCCTTCAGGTAATGTTCATATTCAAAGGGGTTGGCGGCACCTTCAAGCAGTTCAACCTCCATACGAAGTTCATCGGCCTGGATGCCAAGCAGTTCATCGAGTTTGGGATCGTTGAGATCTTTGATGGTTATGCCTGCGTTCTGCTCGCGGGTTTCCTTACCGGGAGTGAAAAGGTGCAGCTGCTTTTTATACAGGTTGTATACACCCTTGAAGGTTTTTCCCATGCCGATCGGCCAGGACATAGGAGAACACTCAATCTGCAGCTTTTCCTCGATCTCAGAGAGAATCTCCAGCGGATCTCTACCGTCACGGTCGAGCTTGTTAATAAAAGTGATGATCGGCGTGTTTCGCATACGACAGACTTCCATCAGTTTCTCGGTCTGCGCCTCAACACCTTTTGCGCTGTCGATGACCATAATGGCTGAATCCACAGCGGTAAGCACCCGGTAGGTATCTTCGGAGAAATCCTGGTGGCCGGGAGTATCAAGAAGATTCACCTCGTAGCCCTCATAATTGAACTTCATTACCGAGGTGGTGACCGATATGCCCCTTTCCTGCTCGATGGCCATCCAGTCACTGGTGGCATGTTTCTCAACTTTTCTTGATTTAACCGCGCCAGCAAGATTGATTGCCCCACCAAACAGAAGCAGTTTTTCCGTCAATGTGGTTTTACCCGCATCGGGGTGGCTGATGATGCCGAAAGTACGACGTTTAGCTATTTCTCTGAGTAATTGTTTGCTCATGATCTACAAAAAAAAGATTATCCTTTAATTTCTCCTGCTGACTTATTATAAAAGCTTTTTGAAAACTGGCAACAATAGGCGTTTTTTTCAATAATGAAAACCAAAAAGTAAACATATTCCATGAATTTTACACGAACAGTACTGGTTACAGGCGGTTGTGGCTTTATCGGCGCAAACTTTGTCAAACTTCTGCTCAAAGAACGTCCTGACTGGAGGGTTATCAATCTTGATAAACTTACCTACGCAGGCAATCTGCAGAATCTTGCCGAGGTGAAAGAGAGTGAAAACTATCATTTTGTCAAAGGTGATATCTGCGATGCCGCTATGATAGAGGCCCTCTTTACTGCAGAAAAAATAGATACGGTCTGTCATTTTGCAGCAGAATCACATGTGGACAGATCAATTACCGGGCCTGCCGATTTTATCCAGACCAACATTGTTGGAACCTTTACTTTACTGGAAGCAGCCAGAAAGACCTGGCTCGGCGGAAACTGGGATGGAAAGGAACCGTCATTTCTCCATGTGAGCACTGATGAAGTTTACGGCTCCCTCGGTGAGACTGGTTTCTTTACAGAAACAACACCTTTTGATCCGCGTTCTCCCTACAGCTCGTCAAAGGCTTCATCCGATCATCTGGTTTCAGCCTATTTTCATACCTATGGACTGCCGGTATTCATAACCAACTGTTCCAATAATTACGGGCCGTACCAGTTCCCCGAAAAACTTATACCGCTTATTTTTCATAACGCATTAAACGGTAAAGCCCTGCCGGTTTATGGCGATGGAAAGAACATTCGTGACTGGCTCTATGTGAAAGATCACTGTGAAGCGATAGTCCGTGTGCTTGAAAAAGGCGTTCACGGTCAGAGCTACAATATCGGTGGTAATAACGAAAAACAGAACATTGAGGTTGTCACCGTTATCTGCGATCTGCTTGATGCAAAACTTGGTCTGCTCCCATCCGGAGAACAGAGAAAATCGCTGATCACCTTCGTCAAGGACCGCCTTGGTCACGATCGCCGTTATGCTATTGATGCGTCAAAAATAAAAGACCAGCTCGGTTGGCAGCCGAAGGTCACCTTTGAAGAGGGGATCTCAAAGACCATCGACTGGTATCTTGCCAATCAGCAGTGGGTTGATTCGGTGATGGACGGGTCCTATCAGGAATATTATCAGCAGATGTATGCAAACAGATAAGGTCGGGAAAAAGAAATGAAAGTTACACCAACAGCAATACCTGAGGTACTGGTTGTAGAACCAAGAGTTTTTGCAGATGATAGAGGTTTTTTTTACGAGAGTTATAACCAGAGAGCGTGGGAAGAACAGACAGGTCTTAAAACCCAGTTTGTTCAGGATAATCACTCACGTTCAACCAAGGGGGTACTGCGGGGAATTCATTACCAGATCAAGCAGGCTCAGGGAAAACTTGTTCGTGTGGTTGTCGGTGAGGTATTTGATGTTGCCGTTGATCTGAGGAAAGGTTCACCTACCTTCGGCAAATGGGTCGGTGAAAGACTGAGCGCAGAAAATAAAAAATGCCTCTGGGTGCCGGAAGGATTTGGCCATGGATTTGTGGTTCTCAGTGATGTTGCCGAGTTTTTATACCGGACAACCAATTTTTATGCGCCTGAGCATGAACGCTGCATTATCTGGAATGATCCTGATATCGGCATAAACTGGCAGATTGACGAAGCTCCAGTGCTCTCTCCGAAGGATGCGAAAGGGCTGTTTCTAAGAGATGCGGAATTATATTAAAAATCGTGTTTGAAAAAAAATGTATCAAGATGTACAACGATTATAGATGTCAGGCAAAAGCTGGAAATTTAGTACCTTAGATACTTAGAGAAGACTGTTCTATAGCTGTTTTGAGATGTGCATTTTGTAAAGGTGAGTGTCACTGGTGAATGCGGTACTGCCGCTTCGGAACGAATAGGGGGAAGGCATGCAGGACAAGCAGAATGTACTTGAAACCGTTATTCCCCTGGCTGTTCTTGAAGCACTGACTCCTGAGGCCATTGAGGCCATTCCCAAGGTGTATCTTCTCGGTGAAAACATGGTTGCCGTCTATCGCTTCCCCTTCAGGATCGGCCGAGAATCAAGGCTGCAGCGAGTGGAAGGTGAAATTCAGCGGGTAGTACGACCGACTTCCAACAGTGTTGTTCCAAACAATGATCTGTATCTCGTTGATCCGTTTCTCAAGATCAATATAGGCCGTGAGCATCTCCAGATAGAGAAGCATCAGAGTGTCTATATGGTGGTTGACAGAGGAAGCGGCGGCGGGACCAGGCTCATCCGTAACGACAGTGGTGCCACTGAAACGGGAAACAGCTTTATATTAAAGGACGGAGATATAATCTGTCTGGGAGAAGACGGCAGCCCGTTTCTCTATAAATTTCACACCTTCGACAATGTGAAGTTTACCATCGACAGTTAGCTGGCCAGGTTAATCGCATTAGCCACCTTTACTGCCATTTTGGTCATCTCGACGTTGTGTACCCGGATAATTGATGCGCCCTTGGCAGAGGCCAGGGCTGCAACAACAGCTGTTGCGAAGTCACGTTCTTTTTCTTCTTTGCCGGTAAGCTCACCTAAAAAGCGTTTTCTGGAATGACCGAGCAGAACCGGGTGACCGAGTTCACCAAACCGGTCCAGATGCTTCAGGATGCTTAAGTTATGATCGAGGGTCTTGCCAAAACCGATTCCAGGATCAAGAATCACCCGGGAAAGATCAACCCCCTGTTCCTTCATCCAGGCGAGACGTTCGTTGAAGAATTCGTAAATATCCTCGACGACATCCACATATTGCGGAGCGATCTGCATGGTTTCAGGCGTCTTCTGCATATGCATGATAATGACGGGAACATCTGTAGCAAGAACAACCTTGATCATCTCCGGATCATGCAGTAGTGCAGAGATATCATTAATGATATCGGCGCCGGCTTGAAGAGCCTGACGTGCAACTTCTGCATTTCTGGTATCTATTGAGAGAGGAATAGTAAAATTTTGTCGAATTGCTTCAATGACAGGAACGGTTCGTCTCAGTTCCTCGGCAAGCGGAACAGCCTCGGCAAAGGGTCTGGTGGATTCCCCACCGACATCGATAATGTCGGCTCCAGATTCGATGAGTGCACGGCACTGACCCAGCGCCGCTTCTATGGAAGTATAACGGCCGCCATCAGAAAAGGAATCGGGCGTCACATTAAGGATGCCCATGATCTGAACGGCGGCCATGGAATTTTACGCCTCTGGTGAGGTCGTGCTGTCGGAAGGCTTGTCTGCCTCTGGCATGGTGAAA